>CAINEA010000630.1 GCA_903847525.1 uncultured Acetobacteraceae bacterium
CACTGCGCTTCGGGCGGAAGGGTGGCTGAGTGGTTGAAGGCACCTGACTCGAAATCAGGCGTAGGTGCAAGCCTACCGGGGGTTCAAATCCCTCCCCTTCCGCCATTCTCCTTCAACGGGTTGCAGCCCACCACGTCACGATTGCAGTCGCGCTGAAAAATGCCGACCAAGGTGCGGATGCTGGGGCTTATTGGGAATCCCCGCGCTGCCAGTATATCCAACCGCTCTCCTCGTCCTTCCAGCAGTATGCCCGCCCCACCACGCCACCGATTCGGTGGGCATCCGAATTGGAAAAGACAGTCTGATTTGTTTTCGGAAAGCTCCTTGGCCACCAAGCCGGGGCATTCGGATTTCCAAACACACTCGAGGTCGCAGATGCTCGGGCATCTGGCTGGTTTATTTCGACAGCGGTCAGATTGGTGCCGATGACTTGTTTGAAAGTTTCTTCACCATAGGTGAATCGCATCCAGAGGATCCACGCATCTCCAACCCAGACATACCTTACTTTGATCTGGGTTCCGGGCGGCGGTCTGAAATGAAACTCGCCCCGGAATGCCCCCTCCAGTTTGGCAGGATCGGAAGGTTCATCCGCACCCGAGCACCCGGCCAGAAACAGCACCGTCACCAGGATCAAAGTTCGAATTGCCATTGTAAAATGCTTTGCCGTAGCTCCGATTGGAATTTCCTGATCACTCAAGGGTCTGTTTGAGTCGCCCAATCAGCGTAAGGAAATCGATGCCAATCCACTTCCATCTCTGGACCTTCAGGAGGCGATTCGAAGTGTTTACTTCCAGGTAGAGGCCGCAATCGCTGTCATAAATCCCGGCGACTGCCGTTGATCCGATTTCCTTTTCAGGGAGCCCCTCAAGGTCCACCCCATATTGTTCAACGTGAATCCCTGCCCGATTCAACATGGCGGGCGGAAGTACCATGCCAACCGCATATGCCTGAGGCTGCAATCATTCAACAAGGAGCGTCACCACCAAAGTCAGGGAAGCTACTGCGCAAATGCTTCCCGTTTTGGCGACTTTCATGGTTCGAGAGGTAAATTTTACTCCGCCTCAGATAGACGGCAACTCCGGATGTTACAATGGCGTCCGTACTCCTTGCGCATCGGACTGAATGTGGGCTGAGTGGCTGAAGACACCGGGCTCGAAATTCGCCGTTCATGGAGGATGCATTCGTTTGGGTTCGTTCCTTGCTGTCTGTGTTGTTCGACTTCTCCGCTTGGTGCTTTCATCCCTCGCATTCAAAATATTTTTCGCAAAGTAGCCGACTGCATGGTTGACAGTGCTTTCCGCGTGGGCAGACGCTTCAAGCATGTCCTCCAAGTCTCGTATCCTCGTCACGTCACGGCGCGGCTTTCTCAAGACCGCTGCCGCCGGCACGGGCGGCATCGCCGGCATCCTGAGCGGCCGCACCGTCATCAACGCCCAGACCAAGACGGTCGCCGCCACCGCCACCGCCCTCACCGCCGCCAATGCGGCCCATGCGGAGCACACCGAGCTCATCCAGGTCGCCCTCGTCGGCTGCGGCGGCCGGGGTGGCGGCGCCGCCGGCAACGCGATGAGCGTCAAGAACGGCCCCGTGAAGCTCGTCGCCATGGCCGACGTCCTGGAGGACCGCCTCAAGGCCACCTTCGAGGGCCTCAGCGGTGAGTACGCCGCCACGATGGATGTGCCGCCCGAGCGCAAGTTCATCGGCTTCGACGCCTACAAGCACGCGATGGACGCCCTCAAGCCGGGCGACGTCGTCATCCTGACCACGCCGCTCGCCTTCCGCTGGGTCCACTTCACCTACGCCATCGAGAAGGGGCTGAACGTGTTCATGGAGAAGCCGCTGATTGCCGACGGGCCGAGCGCCAAGAAAATGTATGCGCTCGCCGAGCAGGCCGCGGCGAAGAACCTCAAGGTCGGCGTCGGCCTCATGTCGCGGCACAGCAAGGCACTCATCGAACTGCACGACCGCATCCAGAATGGCGAAATCGGCGAACTGATCCTCATGCGCGGCTACCGCATGGCCGGGCCGCTGGGGTCCGCCTTTTCCGAAAAATGGCCGGGCACGGAGACCGAGCTGCTCTGGCAGATCCGCCGTTTCCACAGCTTCATCTGGGCGAGCGGCGGCTGCTTCAGCGACTTCTACATCCATCACATCGACCATTGCTGCTGGATGAAAAACGCCTGGCCAGTC
>CAINEA010000631.1 GCA_903847525.1 uncultured Acetobacteraceae bacterium
GGCCGCTACCACCATCCGAACGACCAGCACGACGCCCCCCACGATCCGAATTTTCGTGGAGCGGGACGGGTGTTCACCGATGCGGACGGGAACTACCGGGTGCTGACCATCCGTCCCGGCGCCTATCCCTGGCCGAATCACGCCAATGCCTGGCGCCCCAACCACATCCACTTCTCCTTCTTCGGACCCGCCTTTGCCACCCATCTGATCACCCAGATGTATTTTCCCGGCGATCCGCTGCTGGCATTCGACCCGATCTACAACGCCACGCCCGACCCGGCGGCGCGCGAACGGCTGATCTCCCGGTTCGACCTCGACCTCACCCAGCCGGACTACGCGCTGGGCTACCGCTTCGACGTCGTGTTGCGCGGGCGCGATGCCACGCCGATGGAAGCCTGAGATGATGAAGCCCGAGTTCCTTCCAACGACCGCCAGCCAGACCATCGGGCCTTACTGGCACCTGATCGAGGACAAGTCCTGGGCCGACCTGACACGCTTCGGCGCCACCGGCGAGCGCATCGTACTGATCGGCACGGTGCTCGACGGCGACGGCGCGCCGATGGCGGATGGCTGCGTGGAGATCTGGCAGACCGACCCGCCAACCTCGGAGACATTCCCCGGCTTCGGCCGCTGCGGCATCAACGCCCAGGGCGAGTTCCGCATCGTCACCATCAAGCCCGGCCCGATCGCGGGCGCGGCAGGCAGCAACATCCAGCAGGCGCCTCATATCGGCATCTGTCTGCACAGCCGCGGCCTGATGCACCATCTGTATACCCGCGCCTATTTCCAGGGCGAGGCGCTGAACGAGACGGACCCGCTGCTGACCTCGATCGAAACCCCGGCCCGGCGTGCCACGCTGATCGCCCGGCCGGAAGCACCCGGCGTCTGGCGCCTGGACATCCGTGTCCAGGGCGGCAATGAGACCGTCTTTCTCGATTTCTGAATTCTGGAACCAACCATGCCGATCAATCCCGCCGATGGCCCGATCCTGGGCACGCTGTACGGCAGCGATGCCATGCGCGCCGTGTTCGATGAACAAGCCTATTTCCAGCGCATGCTGGATGTGGAGGCCGCCCTCGCCCGGGTGCAGGCACGGCTCGGCATCATTCCCGCCGCGGCTGCTGCCACCATCACCGCCGCAGCCAAATTCGAAAATCTGGACGTGGCCGAACTTGCCGCCAGCGCGCGCAATGTCGGCTACCCCGTGATCGGCCTGGTCACCGGCCTGTCGCGCGTGGCCGGGGAAGCCGGCGCTTGGACCCATTGGGGTGCCACCACCCAGGACATCATGGACACCGGCACGGTGCTGCAATGCCGCGACGGCATCGCCCTGATCCGCACCGAATTGCTGCTCATCCTCGACGCGCTGACCACCCAGGCGGCGTTTCACCGCAACACGGTCATGGCCGGGCGGACCCATCTGCAGCAGGCCCTGCCCACCACCTTCGGCCTGAAATGCGCGATCTGGGCCCAGCCGCTGATCGCCCATGTCCACCGCATCGACCAGCTCCGCCCCCGGCTGGAACAGGTCAGCTTCGCCGGCGCGGCCGGCACCCTGGCCTCGCTCGGCGACCAGGGCATCGCCGTGATGGAGGGCCTCGCCGCCGAACTCGGTCTGCACGCACCCATCGGCCCCTGGCATGTCTGCCGCGACAGCCTGGCCGAGACGGTCAGCCTGCTCGGCCTGATCTGCGGCAGCCTTGCCAAGCTCGCGACCGACATCATCTTGATGGCGCAGACCGAAATCGGCGAAATCGCCGAGCCCTATGTCGCCGGCCGCGGCGCGTCCTCCACGATGCCGCAGAAGCGCAACCCGATCTCGTCGGAATACATCCTGGCCGGCGCGCGCGGCGTGCAGGCGCTGGTGCCGCTGATGCAGGGCGCGATGGCGCAGGACCATGAACGCGCCACCGGCCCGTGGCAGGCAGAGGCGCTGGCCATCCCGCAGGCCTTCGTGTTGACCCATGGTGTGTTGCTGCACGCGGCCACGATCGCCCAGGGCATGCGCGTCGACCCCGAGCGCATGCGCGCCAACCTGAATGTGACCGGCGGCGCGATCGTGGCGGAAGCGGTGATGATGGGCCTCGCCCCACTTCTCGGCCGGCTGGAGGCGCACCACGCCGTTAAGCACGCCTGCGACCTCGCACTGGCGGAGAAACTGCCGCTGGCCGAGGCACTGGCCCGCGACCCTATTGTGTCCGCCCGGTTGGACGGAGCGGCGATCGCTCGCCTGACCGACCCGGCAGGCTACCTGGGCAGCACCCAGGCCTTCATCGACCGTATTCTAGAGGCCGCAACAGCACTTCAAGCCTAAATTTGGATGGATTGCCCGCAGGGATTGATTGCGTGGCGCCCTCACAATGCATAGGCTGGGCTTCAGCACGTGGGATAAACCCGCGGCACTCGGGTTCAGAACCGGCCGGTCCATTCCGGCTATGCAAGGGAGCGACTATGTCCATACGAGAAGCTGGCGGAATTACGCGCCGCAATGCCCTGAAGATCGGCGCCACGGCCGCGGCTCTGCCGTTGGTGCATATCCGCACCGCCGCCGCCGCCGGCAAGCTATCGATCGGCTTTTGGGATCACTGGGTGCCCAAGGGCAACGAGGTGATGCAGAAGCAGGTCAATGCCTGGGCCGACAAGAACAAGGTGGAAGTACAGGCCGACTTCATCACCACCCAGGGCAACAAGCTGCTGCTGACCAGCGCCGCCGAGGACCAGGCCAAGACCGGCCATGACGTGCTGACTTTCCTGCAATGGGACGCACTGAATCACGCCGACTCGCTCGAACCGATGGACGACGTCATGGGCCGGCTGACCGCCCAATATGGCGGCGTGAACGACATCTGCGCCTATACCGGCAAGGCCAAGGGCCACTGGCTCGGCGTGCCGTCCAGCTCCGGGGCCCAGAACAAGGGACCATGCGGGCGGATCAGCATCCTAAAGGAAGCCGCCGGCATCGACGTGCAGGCGATGTATCCGACGCGCGACGAGCACACCGCGCTTGCCGATACCTGGACCTATGAGACGATGCTGAAGGCCGCCGAAGCCTGCCATAAGGCGGGCAAGACCTTTGGCATCGGCCTCGGCACAACCGGCGATTCCGTGGATACCGCTGGGTCCCTCTTCGCCGCCTACGGCGCGGAACTGGTGAACGCCAAGGGCGACATTACCGTCGATTCCGACAATGTCCGCCAGGTGCTGGAATATGGCCAGCGCCTGGTGAAGTTCCTGCCGGCCGATGCCGTCAGCTACGACGACGCATCCAACAACCGGGCGCTGATTTCCGGCAAGAGTGCGCTGATCTGGAACCCGCCCTCCGCCTGGGCGGTCGCCAAACGCGACAACCCCTCGGTCGCCGAGGATTGCTGGACCTTCCCCGCCCCCGCCGGACCCAAGGGCCGCCTGGTGCCCTATGTGCCGTTCTTCTGGGGCACCTGGAAGTTCGCCAAGAACAAATCCGCGGGCAAGGAACTGATCGAATATTTGTCCCAGCGCGATCTGGTCGAGGAGCGCTGCACGGCGGTGGATGGTTACGACCTGCCACCGTTTGAGAGCATGAACGACTTCAAGGTGTGGGACGAGGTCGGGCCACCCAAAGGCACGGTCTTCAACTATCCGATCCGCAAGTCGCACGGGATGAAGGCACACATGGCCGCCTTCCCAGCACCCACCGACATCGCCGTGCAGATCTATAACCGAGCGACGATGCCAACCATGCTGGCCAAGCTGCAGAGCGGCCAGAGCATCCCCCAGGTCATCGCCTGGGCGAAGGACGAACTGGAAGGCTTTACCCGCTAGCCACGATCAGGCGGACCGTGCTCCGGGGCCAACGCCCGGAACGGTCCGCCCAATGGCCGCGATAAGTGGCTGCGATAGCGATCCGCGCTTCCCGAAGGCCCGTAAGCAATGGCCCCGCGCATACCAAATTCTGGGAGAACATCATGGCCGACGGCACCAGTATACCTGCCGACCTGCTCACTCCGGCGATCCGGCGCCCGCAGCCGAAATCCAGCATGCAGAAATTCATGCGGCAACGCTCGACCATCGCCTTCCTGATGGCTCTGCCGCTGATCCTGCTGATCCTGTGCCTTGTCGTCTATCCGGCCTTCTATGCGATCTACCTGTCGATGCTGAACAAGAAGATGACCGCTTTCGTCGGTCTGAAGAACTTCACCTATCTGCTGAACCGCAACACGTTCCAGCTGGTCATTTTCCAGAGTTGCCTGTTCGCCATTACCTCCGTCGTGCTGAAAGCCCTGCTCGGCTTCATGCTCGCGCATCTCATGCACAACATCTCCGGTAAGTACCAGCGCGTCTGGCGCGGCCTGCTGCTGGTGCCGTGGGTGATCCCGCTGGCGCTGTCCACGCTGACGTGGTGGTGGATGTTCGACCCGTCCTATTCCGCCTTCAACTGGCTGCTGAACCAACTCGGCTTCGACAGCGTGCCCTGGCTTGGCACCGGCTGGACCGCTCGGTTCTGCACCATCCTGGTCAATGTCTGGTTCGGCACGCCGTTCTTCATGATCATGTACATGGCGGCGCTGAAATCGGTGCCGGAGCAACTATATGAGGCCGCTTCGATCGACGGCGCCGGTGCCATCCAGAAGCTGTTCTTCGTGACCCTGCCGATGATGCGCAACATCATCTCCATCACCGTGCTGTTCAGTCTGATCGTCACCTTCGCGGACTTCGACATCGTCCGCATCCTGACCTCCGGCGGGCCGCAGGACATGACGCATGTCTTCGCCACCTACGCCTTCCAGGTTGGTATCCAGTCCGGCGACATTCCGCTCGGCGCCTCGATCAGCCTGTTCATGCTGCCGATCCTGGCGGTGGCCGCATATTTCGTGCTGCGCGGCGTCAATAAGCGTACCAAGGAGATCGCCACATGAGCGTGACAACGGCCGATACCGGCAGCGCGCTCGCCCGCGGCAAGGCCCGGCGCAAAAGCCTGCACAACCAGCGCCAGTGGGCGCTTTGGGGCAGCTATGCCGCGCTGTCCGTCTTCGTCGTGATGTTCCTGGTGCCGCCCTTCTACACGATCATCACCAGCCTGAAATCCTCGGCCGAAATGTCCGCACAGACCGGCAATCCGTGGATCGTGCAGCACCCGACGCTGGAAAACTACACCTACCTGCTGACCTATCCGAACTTCCTGCGCTTCTTCTTCAATTCCGTGATGGTCACCGTGCTGACCGTGGCGATCAGCATGGTGATCTCCGTGCTGTCGGCGTTCAGCCTGTCGCGTATGGGCTTCTGGGGCAGCCAGACGCTGGCCACCGGGGTGTTCCTGACCTATCTCGTGCCCGCCTCGCTGCTGTTCATTCCGCTGTTCCAGATCGTCGGCTGGATCGGCCTGATCAACAACGTCTATTGCCTGGTGTTGCTGTTCCCCACACTGGCGGTGCCGTTCTGCACCTGGATCATGATCGGCTATTTCAGCTCGATCCCGAAGGAACTGGACGAGGCGGCACTGATCGACGGCGCGGGCTATCTGCAGATGCTGTGGAAGATCTTCATTCCGGTGGCAATGCCCGGCATCATCGCAGCGACCATCTTCGCCTTCACCGTGGCCTGGGGCGCGTTCCTGTATCCCCTGGCCTATCTCTACACCACCGAACAGATGACCCTGACGGTCGGGATCATCAGCGACCTGATCCGCGGCGACGTGTTCCAATGGGGCAAGATCATGGCCGCCTGCGTGCTGGCCTCGGTCCCGCCGATCGTCATCTACGCCTTTCTGATGGACTACTACATCGCCGGCCTGACCGCCGGCGCCACCAAGGGCTAAGGCCGCACACACCTATAGGGATTGAGAGCACATGGCTGAAGTTTCCGTCCGCAAGGTCGTCAAGGAATACGACGGTGGCGTCCAGGCGGTGAAGGGGATCGACCTCGAGATCGCCGATCAGGAGTTCGTTGTCCTCGTCGGTCCGTCCGGCTGCGGCAAGTCCACCACGCTGCGCATGATCGCCGGGCTGGAGGAAATCACC
>CAINEA010000632.1 GCA_903847525.1 uncultured Acetobacteraceae bacterium
GGTGCGACGACGGTGTTGCGGCCGACGGAGCCGAGCGCGCAGGAATCGCTGCCATTTCCAATCGTGGCGTCGGATGCGCCGCTGTGCGCGGAGTGCGGCGGGATGATGACGCGGAATGGTAGTTGCTATAAGTGTGAGAACTGCGGGGGGACTTCGGGCTGTAGTTAAGAGGGGCGTGGCCCGGTCGCGCTGTTCCTTGTTTTGTTCAGACAATCGATGCCAAGGCTCACCGTTAGAACGGCTGGGCCTTGGCATCGGCAATTTAGAGGGAGCTTAAGCCATGGAGCCACAGTACGACGTTGCAATTTCGTTTTTGTAATCGGATGGGCCCCTTGCAACTGCTGTCTGCAGCAGTCTGAGCGAGGGTCTGAACGTCTTCTTCTATCCGGGAAGCCAAGAAGCCTTGGCAGGAACCGACGGCTTGGTGTCGATGCGTCAGCCATTCCTTCCAGAAAACTCAAGAGTTGTGGTTGTGCTTTTCCGGGATCCTTGGGGGCAAACACAATGGACCGGGGTGGAGGCTCTCGCCATCCAGGACAGGTGCTTGAAAGACAGCTTTCAAACACTGTTCTTCATGATGTTGGACAGCTCCAGCACGCCGCCAGCGTGGTTGCCCGCTACCCACGTACGATTCAACTACGCTGAGTTCGAGCTCGAACAGGCGGTTGGGGCAATCAAGGCCAGAGTGAAGGAGCGTGGCGGGACGATAACACCGCTGACGCCGAAGCGACGCGTTGAGCTGTTCAAATTGGAGCAGGAATACCAAAGGGACCGGGAGCGATTGAGATCCGACACTTCCCTGAAAGTCATCCGGAATCAAGTGTCGATTCTGTTCCGGCGGATAGAGGCACTCGTCTGCGATGCTAATGCCGACGATATAGGTCTTGAGTTCATCCCTGATAATGGACAACTATCGTGTCATGTGAGAAACAACCGAACGAGTCTGATGGTTACATCTGACTACCCGAATTTCGGCGATCTCGAACTGGTCGTGCGTGAATTTGATCGACGGCTTGCGGTGTGCGCACGGGGTGAGCAACCGATCTACTTCAATGGCGAGCCAAGGGAAACACGAGCGAGGCGGTTCAAGCCTGAATTGAATCGGGCCCGCGAGTATGGGTGGGTTGAGGATGGGCGACCGGCCACGTTCGTCACTTCTGAAGGATTGGCTGATCGGATCTTGATCGACTTCGTGGACTTGGTGGAGAGGAACGATGGCGCGCTCCAAACACGCAGACTCCAAGGGCGGTTCTGATCCGATGCCAAGACTGCGTTTCGTCCGCCGCGCTCCGGCGTAAAATGGACCTGTGAACTTCGAATGGGATCCTGCGAAGGCTGTTCGCAATCTAAGAAAACATGGCGTCACCTTCGAAGACGCAGCTTCGGTGTTCACGGACCCGTCCGCCCTCACCTTCCCCGATCCCGACCATTCCGTGACGGAGTTCCGTGAGATCACGATAGGGCATACTGGGAAAAGGGAGGCTCCTGTTTATTTCTCATTGTGATCGGGCGGGCCGCGTCCGAATCATCGGGGCACGGCCCGTGACA
>CAINEA010000633.1 GCA_903847525.1 uncultured Acetobacteraceae bacterium
GTCCGCCGAGGCTCGTGCCCCGGCGTGCTTCAATTCATCGCACCACGCGCCCGGACCGCACCGGGCAGCTACAGGGTGAATTCAACCGCTGTGTTCTGGGCAGCCGGCAGAATGCGTGACCGGATCCAACCTGCACGCGGCATTGCCTGCCGCTATGGAAGCTGGATTGACCGAAGGCCATATCCGGAGACCACGCGAGCGCGAACCCGATGGCAACGAATAGTCCAAACCCAACGCGACGCCCCAGGCGCGACTTCATCACTGGCTCCCTCCGAACACCTGTCAAGGATGTCTCCGGTCTAAACACGCTTCGCATTGTACCCTAAGCTTGCTGTAGACTGTGGTCGCGTCGCGTCAAAGCCCTCGGTAGCGGTCACGGCGACGACTGAGGCGGAACGGTCACGTGAACGCCGATATTATGGTGTCTCGACGGCGCGCAGCACCGAGTTCAGGATCACGAGCGGAGCGATGCCCTGTTGTGGGCTCTGATACAGCCCCGCGTGCACAAGCACGACGAGATCGAGCGACGGCACGATGTAGAGCCGCTGCCCGCCGAGACCGACGCCGGCGACCCAGTCGATCTCGTGCCCATGTGCGAAGGACCGTCCGAGCCAAAACAGATAGCCATAAAAATAGAGCTGCTGGCCGTTGATCTGCGGCGAAATCGCGGCTGCGATCCACTCCGCCGGCACGATCTGCCGTCCGTTCCATGCTCCGTGATTGAGCACGAGCTGCCCGAGCTTCGTGAGGTCTCGTGGCCGCATCCGCAATCCATAAGGCGAGGGCACGTCCGACGGAAGACGCGCCCACTCGACGTCGGTGATTCCGAGCGGAGCGAAAAGCTCTCGTCTCGTGAGCTCATCGATCGGCTCGCCGGTAAGCTGCTTCAGAAGGGCGCCGATGATGACAACCGAACCGCTGTCGTAAGCGTAGCGCAAACCGGGCGGAGCCTCGACTGGCTGCGCCAGCGCGTAGCGCGCCGGGTCCGAGGAGAGATACATGAGCGTCTCGTTGTTGCCTGGATCGAAGATCGGCAGATCCTCGTTCCACCTCAGACCCAGCGACATCGTCAGAAGATGGCGCAACGTGATCCGGTACTTCTCCGCCGTGCGTAGATCGGCGTAGTCTGGCAGTTGCGGCAACACAGCCTGGTCGATGCTCGCGATCTTGCCCTGCCCGACAAGCACGCCGACCAGCAGCGAGAGTAGGCTCTTTTCAATGGAGCGTAGGTCATGCAGCGTGCCCACGTCGAACGTGACCGTCCGAGGCGCCTTGCTCAGCGGCGTATCGGTGCCCGTGAAGTAACGCTCATACACAAGCTTGTTGTGCCGGATTACCAGTACCGCATGGACATCCGCCGCATTCCAGGCTGACACCCGCGCGCCGATCTGGCAGAGGGCGTTGGGGTCTAGCAGCCTGTCGGACTTAGCGCATCCCCCGAATATCGGCTAGAATCGAGGAATTGATTCTCCAGCGTTATGCCGGTCCTGCGATGAACAACTTTCGAATGGTAGATCGAACGACCGGTTTCTTGCTGCCGCCATCGGTTGATGAGTGGCTTCCCGAGCAGCATCTTGCCCGATTTGTTGTTGAGGTTATCGAGGGCCTGGACCTTCGGGGGATGAGCGGCAGCTATCGCGGTTCCGGTTCGGCGTCGTACCACCCGAAGGTTCTGTTGGGTCTTCTGGTTTATGGCTATGCGACGGGTGTGTTTTCGAGCCGGAAGCTTGAACGGGCAAGCTATGACTCGGTTGCCTTCCGGTTCATCGCGGCGAACGATCATCCCGATCACGATACGATCGCCTGGTTCCGTCGGCGGTTTTTGAAGGAGATCACAGGTCTGTTTGTGCAGGTGCTGGCTCTGGCGCGCGAGATGGGCGTTCTGAAGATGGGCACGATCGGGCTTGACGGGACGAAGATCCACGCCAATGCGAGCCGGCACAGCGCGCTTTCCTATGATCATGCCGGCAAGATCGAGGCGCAGCTGCGGGCCGAGGTGGCCGATCTGATGGCGAAGGCGGAAGCGGCCGATCAGGCCGATCTGCCCGATGGCTTTTCGATACCGGATGAACTTGCGCTGCGCCAGGAGCGGTTGCGCAAGCTTGCCGAGGCCCGGGCGAAGATCGAGGCGCGCGCCAAAGAGCGCCACGCCCGCGAACAGGCCGAATATGAGGCGAAACTGGCGGCCCGAAAGGCCAAAGAGGAGAGTTCTGGCAAGAAGCCGGGCGGCAAACCTCCGTCCCCGCCCGCGCCGGGACCCCGGCCCACCGACCAGATCAATCTGACCGACGAGGCCTCGCGCATCATGCCGGTGGCCGGCGGCGGGTTCGAGCAATGCTACAATGCGCAGGCCGCCGTCGCGGCGGGAAGCCTTCTGGTGGTCGCCACCGAGGTGACGCAGGCGCCCAACGACAAGCAGCAGCTCGA
>CAINEA010000634.1 GCA_903847525.1 uncultured Acetobacteraceae bacterium
CGCCTGTCTGGGTCATTCGATGTCCATTACTTCAGCCAATCCCGCTTTTCAGCCAATCTGGCACGATCTCGGCCGCCCATAGATCCTCCAGTTTCTGGCGCTCGCGGATCACAGCGAAACCGGACGGTCCGGCCGACGGGTCGAGCATGGCTTCCGCCGCCAATGGCCGCGCGTTGTAGGTTGAGCTCATCACAGCGCCATAGGCGCCCGCATCCAGGATCGCCACCCGGGCACCGGCGGCCAGCGGCGGCAACAGTCGGCCTCGGGCGAAGGTGTCGCCGCTTTCGCAGACCGGACCCACCACATCGGCGGCACCGGCGGGACGGACCGCATCCACCGCCGAGAGCGGCACGATGCCATGAAAGGCGTCGTACATTGCCGGGCGGATCAAATCGTTCATCGCGGCATCCAGGACCACGAAGCGCGACCCGTTCGCCGGATCGCCCACCCGCTTCTCCAGCACGACGCTGGCCAGCAGCACGCCGGCCGGACCGACCAGCCAGCGCCCCGGCTCGACCATCAATTTGAGCCCGAGATTGTGCAGGCTCGCGCGGATCGCGCCGGCCAGGGAAGCGGGATTGCCGCCGGGTTCGTCGGCATAGCCGATGCCGAGCCCGCCGCCGCAATCCACGCTTTCCACCGTCAGCCCGGCGGCGCGCAGTGTCTGCACCAGATCGGCGATGCGCGCATAGGCGGCGCGATAGGGTGCCATCGACAGGATCTGGCTGCCGATATGCACGGCGAGGCCGACCGGCCGGATGCCGGGCAGCGCCGCCGCACGCGCATACAAAGAAGCCGCATCTTCATAGGCGATGCCGAATTTGTCGCGCGCGCGCCCTGTGCTGATCTTGGCATGGGTCCCGGCATCCACATCCGGGTTCACCCGCAGCGCCACGCGGGCCGTGCGGCCCGCGGCGCTGGCGACGGCGGAGAGGATGTCGAGCTCCTCCGCGCTTTCGACATTGATCTGCGAGATGCCCTCGGCCAGCGCGTGGCGAAGCTCGGCGACGGTCTTGCCGACGCCGGAAAACACGATGTTCGTCGGCGCGATGCCGGCCAGCCTGGCCCGGCGCAATTCCCCCTCGCTGACCACATCCGCCCCGGCACCCTCGGCCCCGAGCACGCGCAGCACGGCCAGGTGGTCGTTGGCCTTCACCGCGTAATGCACATGCGCGCCGAGACCCGCCTGGTCCAACGCGTGCGCCATCGCCTGGTAGCGGGCGCGCAGCGTGGGGGCGGAGATCACCCAGGTGGGCGTGCCGAGCGCATCGGCGACGGCGTTGAGCGGCACCCCGTCCATCAGCAATCCGTCCATCGCATGCATGGACAGGTTGGGACGCGCGGCGATCAGGTCGGCGATTTCCGGTTCGGGCAGATCGGCGAGGCGGGCGGTGTATGTGGCCATGCTGGAGAAGATAGGGTCTTTTCCGCCAGACTGAAATCAAAGAGCGCAAAAAGCCGCGCCTCAGGAGGGAGAGATGACCGAAGCGGAGTGGAAGCGGGCGAATCGCGCGGCCTGGGACGAACTTGTCGGCATTCATCTGGCCCCGGGCGGCTATGATCTTGCCGATCTGCGCGCCGGCGCCGGCCGGCTGAACGCGATCGAGGAGGCGGAACTCGGCCCCGTTGCGGGCCTGCGCGTGCTGCATCTGCAGTGCCATTTCGGCCGCGACAGCCTGATCCTGGCGCAGCGCGGGGCCGAGGTGACGGGTCTCGACTTCTCCCCGCCGGCCATCGCGGCGGCCCGCGACTTGGCGGCCGAACTGGGCCTTGCCGGGCGCGCGCGCTTCGTGGAGGCGGATCTCTACGACGCACAGACCGCGATCCCCGAGCCCGCCAGCTTTGACCTGGTCTATATCACCTGGGGCGCGATCATCTGGCTGTCCGATATCCGCCGATGGGCAAAGATCGTGGCCTCCTTCCTGAAGCCGGGAGGCCGGCTCTATTTGGCCGAGGCCCATCCCGCGGCGCTGGTGCTCGACGACTTGACGCCGGCGGCGGACGGGATGCCCGGTTTCTACACGCCGTATTTCGCCTCCGCGCCGTTCGCCTATGAGATGACCCACGACTACATGAACGAGGCGGCGGAATTGCGGAATACGAGGCAATATTCCTGGATCCATCCTTTGGGTGAGGTGGTCACGGGGTTGCTGGATGCCGGCCTGCGCCTGGATTGGCTGCACGAACACGATGCGGTCGCCTGGAGGATGTTCCGCTGTCTGCGGGAGGACGAGGCTGGACTGTTCCGCTGGCCGGACAAGAGATGGTTGCCGTTGTCGTTCTCGCTGTCGGCGACGCGGAGTGGGGCGTAGGCGGGATTGCAAATTTGCTCTGCTAACGAACAGAGTGGCATCTGGGCGCGCCTGAGGCGATTGTTTTTGCTGGTGGGATGGACTAAGTCTAGTCCATCATAGGAGGATCGGCCATGCAGACCGTCAACGTCCACGCCGCCAAGACGCAGTTTTCGCGGCTGGTCGATCAGGCGGCGGCCGGGGAAGAGATCATCATCGCCAAGGCCGGTAAGCCGGTCGCGAAGCTGGTGCCGCTGAATTCGCGCGAAAATCGGCCAAAGCGGCTTCTGGGGCTGCTGGCGGGCCGGGCCAAGCTGCCGCCGGATTTCGATGCCCTGCTTCCCGATGCGGTGATCGATGCCTTCGAGGGGCGCTGAGTGCGGTTGCTGCTCGACACCCAAATTCTGCTCTGGACGCTGATCGATCCGGCCAGATTGAACGCCCGGACGCGCGGCATATTGCAGGACCCGGAGCACGACGTGCTGTTCAGCGCCGCGAGCATCTGGGAGATCGCGATCAAATCCGCACTCGGCCGCGGCGATTTCGGCGTATCTCCGGACGCGATTCTGGAAGCTGCCGTTGCGGGCGGGTTCGTCGAATTGCCGGTGCGATCCGCGGCGGCGCTGCGGGTCGCGACACTGCCGCATCATCATCGCGACCCGTTTGACCGGCTGCTGGTGGCGCAGGCGATGACGGAGCCGGCGGTTCTGTACACGGCCGACGCGCAGTTGGAAGCTTATTCGGAGTTGGTTGTGCGGGTTTGATCTGTCGGTTTTGGCTCCTGCCCGCAGCTACGCGCGACGCCAGCCCAACGTGCCTGCCCATGGGTGCACTTGGCCGGCAAGAGGAGACGACGAAACAGGCGGCATGAGAGGAACAGGATTTAGCTTGATCAAGCCGCCAAACTATCCAGGAAGTCGGGATCATCTCAGTGTGTCGGGGACGGAGGCCTTTGGCCCCCGTCGCTTGCTTTAATGGCCTGTCAGAAACCGGTCCAGATTGGCGTCTGCCGCAGCTTGCGCAAGAATCTGATTCATGGCGGCGTTCATTTGCTGGTTGATCTCAGACTCGCCCGGCACGAACAAGATTCTCTGTTCGCTGTTTGAGCGATAGACGTTGTTGTAAGATTGCCCATTTCGGCTAGCGTCAACTGCAAGTGCTGCCGCTGCATTTCGTCCGCCTGTAAAGAACCCCTGCTCAATTTCGAATTTGAAAGAGCGAAGCCGGTAGATCCTTAAGCCTCCCCTCATTTTCCACCTGATCCGTTGCAGAACAAAAGAAGCTCAAAGTTGGCGCTTAGTTTACGAATAGAATCAGAATCGGCGGCATCGGGTTCGCATTCTTCCTTTTGTCGTAAACCGTTTGCATCGAG
>CAINEA010000635.1 GCA_903847525.1 uncultured Acetobacteraceae bacterium
CGGACCAGGCGGAGGGCATTCGCCTGGTGATTGCTTAGACTTTCGAAGGCGTCTACCGCCGGACAGCCGCAGATGTGGGGCTGTTCATGTCCACCGAGTTCAGCGCGATCGACCGGATCCGGAGGGAGGAGGCAATCGGCATTGAGGGATCGGTGGCCGGGATGCGGTCAAGACAGCCTTGCTTCGCCGCTGCAGGTTGTTGAAGTATGGCGTGGAGCTCGCAGGGACTGACGATACTCAGACCGTTCGCCGCTTTCCCGCGAAAACGAACCAGCCCGCGTACCAGTCGAAGCTATTGATGCCCAGCAGGCCGAGCATCCGCGTGGGCTGCTCGCGAGCCCAGCGAAGCTGGCGAAAATACTGCCGCCAGGTCTTGCCGACCAGTGGGTGCTTGGCGATCCGCCATATCCCCGTGATGTCGATCAGCGGCGAATAGCGCGCGATCACCTCGTCCTCGTGGCGAAAATGCCGCACATGCGTCGGATAGTCGAAATTCGGCACGCTGCAGACGCAGTCGATGCCGGGGCGCCATCGCGAAACCACATCCAGGTCACGGGTGATATGCTCGAGCACCTCCGTGCAGACGATCAGATCGTGGGGATGATCATAGCTGGCCGGATCCAGGGCATCGGCGACGACGAAATCGCCGGCGTGCGGGTACCGCTGCGAGGAGTTACGGACCGCGACCGGGCTGAAGTCGAACCCGCGGTAACGCACGTCCCTGCGCCGGGTCAGCAGGTCGGCGAGGCCGCCGCTGCCGCAGCCGACCTCCAATATGGATGATGGATTGCGCGCCCGAACCTCCGCGACGACCTTGCTGAACATGGGGTAGTAAAACGATTGTTCGACCGGGACGTTGTACGCGTCGATTGTCGCATGCTCGGTATCGTAGACCAGGCTCGTTGCTTCAGTGCGCATATCGGTCTCCATTGCTTGCAGCTTGCATCCCCTACAAAAAGCGAAGACAGAATCGTTCCTACGAGCGCCACGACAATTGCGCAAACTTTCGTGCATTGCGATAAACGTTCTCGTGACTACCAGGGGATTCGGTGATCGGCGCGAGCTGGATGCCCGGCGCCGATCATTGACGTCCGGGCCGGTCGCGGCGGATGATCGGTCAACCCGAGAGCAGGAACCCCCAGCATGAACGTTGCCTCGTCCCAGGCCTCCCTCCACGGCGTGTCCGAAGAGGAATGGCATATCCGTTGCGACCTCGCGGCGCTGTACCGGCTGGTCGCGCATTACCGCATGACGGATTTCATCTACACGCATCTGTCCGCGCGCATTCCCGGCCCCGAGCATCATTTCCTGATCAACAAATACGGCGTGCATTTCCATGAGATGCGCGCCTCGGACCTGGTGAAGATCGACCTCGATGGCAACATTGTCGAGGAAGGTGCCGGCAAGTCCAAGCGGGTCAACGCCGCCGGCTTCACCATCCATTCCGCGATCCACATGGCGCGCGAAGACCTGATGTGCGTGGCCCATACCCATACCGCCGCCGGGATCGCCGTGTCGGCACAGAAGCAGGGGCTGCTGCCGATCTCCCAGCAATCGATGAAGTTCTATAACAACATCGCCTATCACGGCTACGAGGGTATCGCGCTGGATCTGGACGAGCGGGAACGGCTGGTGGCCGATCTCGGCAACTACTCCGCGATGATCCTGCGCAATCACGGCCTGCTGGTCGGCGGCAAATCGGTCGGGGAGGCGTTCCTGACCCTGTACACCCTGGAACGCGCCTGCCAGGCGCAGGTCGCGGCCATGTCCGGCGGGGCCGAACTGATCATCCCGCCGACGGACGTGTGCGAGCATGCCGCGGCACAGTTCGCCAGCCAGACCGAAGAGCATGTCGCCTTCGCCTGGGAAGCGGCGCTGCGGCTGATCGAGACCGACAAGCCGGATTATCGTAGCTGAGCGGCAACCCGGCAACGCAGCCCCTGCTGAGCATCGAGGGCCTGCGGACGGTTTTCCGCGGCGGCGAGGGGGACGTTCCCGCCGTCGATGGCGTGAGCCTCTCCGTCGAAAAGGGCCGCACCCTCGGCATCGTCGGGGAAAGTGGCTGCGGCAAATCCGTGCTGTCCCTGTCCGTCATGCGCCTGGTGCCGCCGCCGGGGCGGATCGCGGCCGGGCGCATCCTGTTCGACGGCCGGGATCTGCTGACCCTGCCACCGGCGGAGATGCGCGACATCCGCGGCCGGCGGATCGCGATGATCTTCCAGGAGCCGATGACTAGCCTGAACCCGGTATTCACCATCGGCGACCAGATCACCGAGGCGATCCGCGCGCATGACCGGACCAGTTCCTCCGCCGCGCTGAAATCCCGCGCCATCGCCGAGCTGGAACGCGTGCGGCTGCCGACGCCGGCGCGCCAGTTCGACAAATATCCGCATCAACTGTCCGGCGGCATGCGCCAGCGCGTGATGATCGCGATGGCGCTGGCCTGCGAGCCCGATCTGCTGATTGCCGACGAGCCTACCACCGCGCTGGACGTGACCGTGCAGGCGCAGATCCTGGATCTGTTGCGCGAATTGCAGCAGCAGAGTGGGATGGCGATCGTGCTGATCACGCATGATCTGGGCGTCGTCGCGGAAATGGCCGATGAAGTCGCGGTCATGTATGCCGGCCGGGTGGTCGAGCGGGCCAAAGGGGCGGATATCTTCGACGATCCGCAGCATCCTTATACGCTCGGGCTGCTGGGTAGCATTCCGCGGATCGAGGAAACCCGTCCCCGCCTGCTGGCGATCGAGGGTACCGTGCCGCCGCCCTTCGACCTGCCCAGCGGCTGCCGCTTCAATCCGCGCTGCGTGTTTGCCGATGCCGGCTGCAGGGTCGAGGATCCGATGCTGCGCCCGATCGGCGCGGCGCATGAGGTTGCCTGCCTGCGCGCGCCAGTGGAGGCGTTGGTGGGATGACCGCGCCGCTGCTGGAAGTCCGCGATCTGTCGCGCCATTTCGCCGGTTCACCTGGCATCTTCGGTGGCGGCGCCGCCGGCGTGGTACGGGCCGTGGATGGCGTATCGTTTCAACTGTTCCCCGGCGAGACGCTCGCCCTGGTCGGCGAGTCCGGCTGCGGCAAGTCCACCACCGCACGGCTGGCGTTGCGGCTGATCGAGCCGACTTCCGGCAGTATTCATTTCGAGGGCAACGACATCACCCGGCTGGAAGGATCGGCCCTGCGCGCGCTACGGCGGCGCTTGCAGATCGTGTTCCAGGAC
>CAINEA010000636.1 GCA_903847525.1 uncultured Acetobacteraceae bacterium
AGCAGACGTCTTCCCATGATGAGTCTGGGCCGACTTTAATTCTGCGCCCGTAGGAATCAAAGGTGCGCTCTTTCTCTGCGCGAGCCATGGCTTGCGCGGGAACAGACGCCGGTCGGTTAACAGCACCTACCGCGTCACGCCCGCCGTCCAGCAGCTCCGCCGTCTCAAGTTCGTCACCCTCTTCCTCGTCCCCCACGACCACGTCCTGCACATCCAGCACTTCCTCCGGATTTGGTTCGTTGGATTCGTCCTCGGACTCGTGTTCAGCCAATTCCTCGGCAGCGGACTCCTCCGGTCCCGCTTCGCCGTACGTGTGAACTGGACGATGGTAATACTCCATCAGTGCACCGAGACCGATTTTCTCCAACGCTGCCGCTGTGAACCGTCGTTCAAGCAGTTCCCCATCTTTGAATGACACCAGATAACGGGCTTTGGTGTTGCCCTTAGCCGGTGTGTAGGCCACAATTCGATCAACTTCAAATTGCCCGCCCTTCATGAGGCCAATCCTTCTGCCACTCCCCACTCCATCAGCTGCTCGACCTTCCAGCGCCACTTCACCATGCATGATCTCCCTCGGACCCGGTGCCCTCCTTAGACGCGTTGCGTGTGCATCAAAGGTCGCACTGGTTGAGGTCCGAGCAATAAGGTAGCGGTGGGTGAAACCCGTTACTAATTCACGAATTATATAAGGGCCTGTGTACCGAGCCATGAACTTCGCTGCCGCCCCCTCGCCCTTAGACTTAGGCGCCTCTATACGAAGGTACGCGTAATCTCCAGGTTTGAAGCTCTGCACCTCCCTCCGTTGATTATAAGGGAGTCGTTCCAGCCGCTGTCGCCGAATCTTTTCTTCCAAGTGGATTCGTTTCTGGATTATATCTGCCCGGTTCAGCCGCGCTTTCAGGGTAGCCAACCACGGCTGATCCCTTTTTGGCACTGCCGCCGTATCCAAAGCTCTGGACGCGACAGATCGCGGATCTCGTCCGTGTTCGAGGTAGAACGGGCTGAATCCGGTACCAGAGTGCGGTAGAGTGTTCATGAACCATAATATTTGTGGCAGTCGATCCGGCCAGGAGGAATGCACCTTCTCCCCAGCCAAACTGCACCTGAGCAGCGTGAGCAGGCTGCCAATGCCTCGCTCCACCATCGCTGACGCGTTCCATCGGTACCCTGAGCCGGCTGCTTGCTTCACTCCGAGCCGCTCGTACACGGTCTGCGCCAGTGCGCTCAAGATAGAGCCTTGTCTATCACTATAGAGAATGCGAGGACAGCCACGACGATAGACATAAAGCATGAACGCATCTAGAATTTCTGCGCTCGTCTGTCCTCTCATCGGTTCTGCATGAATCCATCGCGAATAGCGATCAACAAGCACAAGAAGATATTTGTGGCCGTATTCGTTTCCAGGTAGCGGACCCACAACATCAACACAAACTTCCTCCGCCGGGAGAGCCGCGTCCTCGAACGCCCCCATTGGAGTACGCTGCGACGTCCGTGACGCCTTGAATGAGTCACAGATGTGGCACGTCGCACAGTGACGCGCGATGTCCTTCGTCATCTTCGGCCACCAGAGTTCTCTAGCCACCAGTTGCTGCATAGCTGAGATGCCCGGGTGTGACTCATGGAATAAACTCAGCATCGGTTGCACCAATGCTTCAGGTACCACAATGACGCCTCGATCATCTTCATCGTGCGCGACAGAGCCTCTCCTGCTCTTCTCGCCCCTGGCCTCCACTGCCAGCCTCCGTAAAACGCCTGAATTGTCGAAGAAACACTGGGTGGCTGCTTCTGGGATGCGAGTCCCATTCGGCAGCACGCGGTCCGCCCACACATCGCTTTGCAGATTAAGCTCTTCCAGATCTAGGAAGTCCATGATGGGCCCGCAGTATGGGTCCACCCTCTGCAGTGCCGCTATAGTCGGACCGTCCGGTAGTTCCTTCATTTCTCCATTTGCATCAGGCGCTTTAATCGAGTAGACCGCGTCCGTCTGACCAGACAGCGTGATCACCGCGTTCAACACTTGCACCATATTCGGTGTCCAGTCGGGAGCCGCTTCCGGGGTAGGGAGGATCGGTCGCGCCACCTTCCTCTCCTGTGCCCTAACCGAAGCAATAAGTTGGTCCCACGTCGTTGCCGAATCTGAGGGAAAGACAACTGCTGGTTCTGCAGTCCGCGTCTGTCCCCCTGCTGTGTGAAATTGAATTGTAGGACCCAAGACGTTCCATCCGCCTTTCTTCCTCATGACGCCACGAGTGTGATTCTGGATCGCCTCCATCCACATCAAGTCGGGATAAGCCTGTTTATTCTCCTCATAGCGCCGCATCAGCCGATGCTGCACCTCCGCCGGCTGCTCCCCAACAAAGAGACAGCTGGCCCATAAATCAGCGTGCTTTTCCCCACCAATGCGACCCGCTCTAGGCGGCTCGGTTATATCCGTGGCCACGAGCCGCGAGAGCCCATCTGGGCCCTGGTTCGCGGTGCCCTTCACGTGCACTAGATCGAACGGTCCGTAGCTGTCAACTTCAGCTGCGACCCTTGTCAAATACCGCGTAGTTGGCGTGTCGCCCTTGCTCATCCCCTCTAGCCAGAGGAGCATCTTGCAATCAGTTAGAATCGTTAGCCGATGCCGCCCATTAACAACAAGATAGCGGAAATGCCGAAGGCTTTGCAATAATGCGTATGCCTCCACGCGAGAGGAATCCCACGTCATCTGGTTGGCGGTCAGCGCTTTCGAAAAGTATCCGATGATACGCATCGGGCTCCCCTCGGCGTCGCTCTCTGTTTGCATCAGAGTGGCGCCCACCCCTCCCGGGCGCAGACAACCATCGACAGCCAAGAAGAACGGCCGATCTTGGTCCGGTATCATGAGCGGACCCGTAACCGTACTTTGCAGGCTTGCAACGAGGTCCTCCCTCGCGCGTTCGCACGCCTCCGTCCACACGAACTGTCCACCAGGTTCCCTCGCAATCCTCACGCACTCTCGCAACGGCCAAGTGCGTTGAGACATATTCTTGAGGTAACGGCTGACATAGGAACAGAGCCCCAGAAACGAGCTCACGTCCTCGTGATTGTTGAAAATGCGAAAGGCTGCGACTTTTAAAATATACTTGGGTATCGGGTGTTGGCCCTTCGCCGAGACGACGTTGCCAAGGAGCTCGAGCGACTCAACGCAGAACTGGCACTTCGCCAATTTGAGAACTACGCCATGATGGAGTAGCCTCTTCATTGATGCCTTGACGGCCTCGAAGTGGCTTCGGAATCCGCCAGACGAGCAGATTGCAAAGTCGTCCATGTACACGCATCGACGATGTTCTCCCTTGTTATCGGCTACAGATAGACCGGCTGCCTCCTCTTCGTCCGTAAGCATGAGGAACTGAGCCACCTTCGAATAGAAGGACGGCGAGGCACGAAGCCCCATGACCAACCGTGCCCAATTAAACTGGCCCTCCGCGCACCGGAAGCTCGTGATTGGTTGGCTCCCTTTTGCGATCGGGACCTGCCAAAACGCACTGGCTGAATCGTAAGCCGTAAAGATCTTGGCCCCGTGGCATTGCTGCAACACTTGTTCAATACGCGTCAACGGGAAGTTCTCCGATGGGCAATGTGCCGTGCGGATGTTGACTTGGCGCATATCACATGCGATTCGTATGGAGCCGTCCTTCTTGCGCGCAAGCACAAGACCTGCCGCCCACTCGGAATAGCTAGGCGTGATGACCCCTTGCCGCAGGAGTTCGTGCACATGTTTCTTGACCGCCTCGTCTTCGGCTGCCGTAAAGCGTCGCAGCTTACTAACCGCAGGTTTCGCATCGGGGAGTAACTTAATGTGAAACTCCGCGATGTCCGGTGGTAGATTCCGTAACGCCCCTGGTATCACGCCGAAAAGCTCACCGTGCTCGTTCCTTAGTCCCATAAGGTAGTCCCTGACCTCTTGTTTAACGAGGTCACGCTCAGCCGCTGTCCGCAGACCTTCCTCGCCAGGATGGTCGTAATCAAGGTACGTGCCGACGAATGTCAGCCCTTCGATCGCGTTTGGCGGATTGATCGTAGTGGGGAACTCCGACGCCTCCGTAAGCACGAGTCCA
>CAINEA010000637.1 GCA_903847525.1 uncultured Acetobacteraceae bacterium
ATCAGCAAGAGCATCAAGGCCATCGCCACGCCTGCCGCGCTGGCCAGCCATGGCGAGGGGCGCAGCAATTCCAGCGCCACGCGCTGCGTTGTCGGCCCGAAGATCGCGAACCCGGCCGCCAGCGGAACCACCCAACCATCCGCCAGCTTCACCGTGCCGAAGCCGTTCCAGCCGGCCATCGCCTGCAGCACCCGCGCCGCCGTCGTGAAATCCGGGGAGCGGAACAGCACCCAGCCGCACATCACGAACACCATGGTCAACGCCCAGGCGGCCAGCCGGGGCATGCGCAGCCCAGTCCGGTCCCACGCGCCGTCGATCGCCAGGGCGATGCCGTGCAGGCCGCCCCAGGCGACGAACGTCCAGGCAGCGCCGTGCCACAATCCGCCGAGCAGCATGGTGGCGATCACGTTCATCGCCTGGCGCGCCGCGCCATGCCGGTTGCCGCCGAACGGGATGTAGAGGTAGTCGCGCAGGAAGCGCGACAGCGTCATGTGCCAACGGCGCCAGAACTCCCGGATCGAAAGGGACCGGTACGGCGCGTCGAAGTTGAAGGGAATGCGCAGGCCGAACATCAGGGCCAGGCCGATCGCCATGTCGGAATAGCCTGAGAAGTCGAAGTAGATCTGCAGCGTGTAGGTGGCCGCCGCGGCCCAGGCCTCGGCCCCATTCAGGACGATGCCGGCAGCGGCTTTCTGGAACAGCGGATCGCAGGCCATCGCTACGGTGTCGGCAATCGCCACCTTCTTCACCACGCCCAGCAGGAACAGGGCAAAGCCGCGGCCCAGATTCTC
Source organism: uncultured Acetobacteraceae bacterium (assembly GCA_903847525.1). Lineage (GTDB taxonomy): Bacteria > Pseudomonadota > Alphaproteobacteria > Acetobacterales > Acetobacteraceae > PALSA-911. The sequence goes on from CAINEA010000637.1 coordinate 792, forward strand.
CCACATCTCCGGCCGGCGCGGGGACAGGGGGAACTGCCAGATGATCTCGTTGTGGCGGACCAGTGGGCCGGCGATCAATTGCGGGAAGAAGGTCACGAACATGCAGAAATCGAGGAAGCTGTAGATGTGGCGGTCGCCGCGCCTGAGGTCGACCAGGTAGGAAATCTTCTGGAAGACGAAGAAGCTGATCCCCAGCGGCAGGATGATGTCCCAGGGGGTGAAGGCCTGCCCAAGCACCGCCGAGACATTGGCGCCGAAGAAATCGGCGTATTTGAACACGCACAGCACGGCCAGATTGAGCACCACGCCGAAACTCGGCAGCCAGCCCAGCCTGCCTTTGTCGGAGAGCCCGCCTTGGCCGTAGAGGTAGACGATCGCGTAGTTCACCAGGGTCAGCCCGACCAGCAGTGGCACGAAGCGGATGTTCCAGTAGCCGTAGAACGCCAGCGAGGCCAGCACGACGATGGCCTGTCGCAGCGCGCGATGATCCGCCGCCCAGTAGTACAACCCCAGTACGACCGGCAGAAAGATCAGAATGAAGGCAAAGGAATTGAACAGCATCGGCGGGAAAGCTCACGGCGACAGGAATTGTGGCGTCGGATGGCCCCATTCGATGAAAATCGCCAAGGCTGGGAAATTCGCCAAGGTTGGATCGGGCCACGCTACCTAGACACACAACTCCAGCGTGGTGGCAAGCCTGGGAGTGGCAAGTCTGGGAGACTGGCCCGGCACTTGCTTTGCACGTCCGATCAAACGGTTAGCGCCTATTCCTCCGGCTCGGTCGTAAACAGCAGCGGATAGCCCTTCTTGCGTCCGGCATCGGTGGCGTTGGTTGCCTTGGTTTCCGCGACGTCCTTGGTATAGACGGCGACAACGCAGGTCCCGCGTCGATGCGCGGTCATCATCACCCGCATCGCCTGGTCCTCGCTGACCCGGAACTCCGCCTTCAGCACCAACACGACGAATTCGCGCGGCGTGTAGTCGTCATTCACCAGAATGACCTTGTGCAGCTTCGGCCGCTCGGTCTTCAGCTCGACCTTGGCTTTCGGTGTGGTGTTCGTGTTGGTGTCACTCATCGGGGGCGCCACTCCTGATGACACGGGTTTCTGTCGGCCCGCCGGATGCGGTTTTCATAGCAAACGCGGACAGCAAAAGCGATGGTCCTTTGGATCGGCACTCCCGGGCCGCGAGACGATGGCGCGGCCCGGGAGTTCGGCTGATCAGGCCTTGACCAGCGGACACCCGCCTTCGCTGAGCGGGCGGAAGGCCTGGTCGGCGGGAACCGTGGAAATCAGCTTGAACACATCGAAGGGGCCGGTGCTTTCCGCCGGCGTTTTTGTTTCCATCAGATAGGCCGGATGTATCTTGCGCCCGTCCTCGCGGATCTTGCCGGGGCCGAAGGCGTCGTCATCCGTCGGCATCGCCTTCATGCGGGCGATCACCGCCGCGCCGTCCTTCTTCGACTCCTCCAGCCCCATGTCGGCGACCGCCTTGAGGTAGTGCATCGTGCTGGAATACAGCCCGGCATTCGCCATGTTGGGCCAGAGTTTGGGTGTTTTGACCTTGACCCGGTTGTTGAACGCGCGGGTGCGGTCGTTCAAATCCCAGTAATAGGTCTGGGTGGCCATCAGCCCCTGCGCGGCATCCAGTCCGATCGCGCGGATGTCCGTGTCGTAGGACAGCAGCGAGACGATCTGCATTTGCTTGTTCAGGCCGAACTCGCGCGCCTGTTTCACGCTGCCGACCATGTCCGCGCCGCCGTTGCACAGGGCCAGCACCTTGGCGCCGGATGCCTGGGCCTGCACGAGCAGAGCGGAGAAATCCGACGTGTCGGGGAACGGGTAGAACGCGGTGCCCAGCACGGTGCCGCCGTTCTTGACCACCGCGGCGGCGCCGTCGCGCGCCAGTTGCTGGCCGAAGGAATAATTCGGGGCGATGAAGTACCAGCTGGTGCCGCCCTTCTTCACCATCGCGGTGCCCGAGGTGTTCGCCAGGACAAACGTATCCCAGGACCAGTGCACATGGTTGGGGCTGCACTGCTTGCCGGTCAGTTCCGTGGTCCCGGGACCCGACAGCATCATCGGCTTGTTCTTCTCGCGCGCGATTGACGCGCACGCGAGCGAGGTGGCCGAAGTGTTGACGTCGAGCAGGGCATCGACGCCTTCCTGGTCGAACCAGCGCCGGGCGATGGTGACCGCGTTGTCCGCCTTGTTCTGGTGTTCGCCGATCAGGATCTCCACGTCCCAGCCTTTCGCCGCTACGCCGAAATCCTCCATCGCCTGCTGCGCGCAGGCCATGGACGGGCGCGAAAGGTCCGCATATGGGCCCGACAGGTCGGTGATGATACCGAGTTTCAGCTTCTTCGGCGGGGATTGCGCCCAAGCCCGGGTGAGCGGCAGGGTCGCCGCCGCGGCGGCGACCTTCAAGGCGGTTCGGCGAGCCAGTATCATCTGGAATTTTCCTGTTTGCGTTTCCGTGGGCGGCTTATGCCATCCATTCGGCGCACAGGCCATCGGTAAACCCGGTCAGAGAACGCCGTTTTTGTGCAGGCTTTGCAGTTCTTCCGCGCTGGTGCCGCAGATTTCCGCGAGCAGCGCGTCGGTGTGCTCGCCGAGTTGCGGCGGCCGGCTGATCTCGGCCGGGCTGTCCGACAGTTTGATCGGGCAGCCGACGGTCTGGTAGGTGCCACGCGGCGGATAATCCACATCGACGATCATGTCGCGTGCCCGCAGATGCGGGTCGGCCAGTACCTCCCCGGTATCCAGGCAGGCGCCACAGGGCACGCCGGCGTCGCCCATGAGCTTCATCACCTCGTGCTTGCCGCGCTGGCGGGTCCAGGCCTCGATGATCGCGTTCAGGGTTTCGCGGTTTTCCCAGCGCGATTCGAGGGTCTTGAAGCGGGGGTCCTCGGTCAGTTCCGGCTGGCCCATGACCTGGGCTACCGCCGGCCACATCTGCGGCTGGGCGAAGATGTAGACGTAGTCGTTCGGACCGCCGGGCGAGCAGGCATAGGTGGTGCCGGGCACGTTGCGGCCGAGCTGGTTGCCGGTGCGGGGCATCGGGTGGCCGTAGCGCTGGTGGTCGCGCAGGCTGACGCGGATCAGGTTCACCACGGCGTCCTGCATGGATACCTCCACGTGCTGGCCCTTGCCGGTGGCGTGGCGCTGCTGCAGGGCGGCGAGGATGCCGATGGCCATGTGCATGCCGGTGCCGCTGTCGCCGATGGCGGGGAACACATAGGTGGGTGGGTTTTCCGGAAAGCCGGTCACGCTCATCGCGCCGCCCATCGCCTGGGCGATCGGCTCGAAGCTCTTGAAGTTGCTGTACGGGCCGTAGGTGCCGAAGCCCTTGATGGTGGCGTAGATCAGCCGCGGATTGATTTTCGACAGCACGTCGTAGCCGAGGTCGAGGCGGTCCAGCGCGCCGGGGCCGAAATTGTCCACCAGCACGTCCGAGTTGGCGATGACC
>CAINEA010000638.1 GCA_903847525.1 uncultured Acetobacteraceae bacterium
CGGCGGCCCGCGCTTCAGTTCAATCCGGCTTCAATGAGGTCGCGCATCGCGCGCAACCCGGCATCGGTGTCGCGCGACCTCACAGAAGCCTCCAGATTCTTTTCTTCCGATTCGGTTGCCATGGCTCAGGCCCTTAGCGTATTGCACGCAATGTCGTCGGGTGACGTTGGCGGCGTTGACACCCTCAGTGTCGCGGGGGCGGTCGAAGGCCGCTGCGTGTATTGCACGCAATGTCATCCCCCGCGTTAGACCCCCGGTTGGTTGCGTGCAATACGACACATCAAAACCGGATGCTGCGTGCATTCCAACTTGCACGCCATGATTGCACGCAATAAATAGGCGGTTCATACCGAAAACGCACCAGAACCACTCGATTCAGGTCCCTAAACCGCCGAAATGGCCTTCGGATGCCTCCCTTAACGTACGTTTTCGCACGGATGGGCCTTCCGCCCCTATACGCGCGGTGGAATAACCGAGCCCCGCAAGTTCACGGCGAATCACGTCATGGCAGACGCCGATCTCTTCCTGGATGTAGGAGAAGGTCCGGCCTTTGGCCCGCATCGCCAGCACCATGGCGACTTCCTCGGGCGTGAGTGTCATGCGCCGTGCGGTCTGCGCATCCGCCAGCTTCTGGCGGTGCTTGGCCCAGCGGGGGTCGTTGGCGACATAGGCCCGCTGCGCTGCGGACAATTTCACACGCTGTTCCGGGGAGATAGGGGAGGGGGGGCGCACGCCTCCCGCGCGATCGGCTGCGATCGGCCCGTAGACATTCGGGCGGGTCGTGGTGGTGGTGTTGCTCATGGTCCCGTTTTCCTGGGTTGGAGTGGAAGCAGCGCGCTGCTTCCCGGGGCTGCGTGAGCGGTGGGGTTGGAGGGGAAAACAGGCTTCGCGGGGAACCGGAACGAAACGAAATTGACCACCCTCCAGGGCAATTTCGTCTTCGTTCTGGGCGGAAGCCTGTTTGGGGGAGAGAAGGGGTAAGGCGCCTCGGTCCCCTCTGCGCCGCGTCGGCGGCGATGACCCGTCAGGAATCGAAGCTGGAGGCCGAGACGTCGCGCGATAGGCGGCTCGGGCACACCTGCCGCGGATTACCTTGCCTAACCCTGCTCGAATAATTACTCTCTCAGTGAGAGACGATTTAGGAGGGTGTTGTGCGAACGGCCGAGACATATTCCCCGGCGGAGATCAGCGCTGTCACCGGGGCCTCGGTGCGCGCGGTGTACAAGGCCATGGGCGAACGGCTGCCGCGTGGTCTGTCGGTACAGCGTGACCATCAGCACTATCTGACGCGCTGGGGTGCGGTGTGCTTCGTAATCGACCGTGAGATGCCCAAGGACGTGCCGGTCGCGGTGCGCCGTCAGCTCTACACGACGATCCTTCAGCGTCAGTCCTCGGCGCGCGTGCAGCACGACCGAGGAATCTTGTCGTACGTAGTCGATGTGAAGGCCGTGGCCGACCGGGTGGACGGAGACCTCGCCCGTTATCGAGATGCGATGGACCTGATCGTCGAAGACGAAACCATCCAGGGCGGGGCGGCCACGTTCCGCGGCACGCGGATCCTGGTGCATTACATCGCCGATCTGCTGGCACAAGGTGCTGACGAAGCCGAGCTGCGCGAGGACTATCCCCGGCTGACGCCGGCGATGCTTGCAGCGGCGTCGGTCTACGCCCGCGCGCACCCAAGACGGGGCCGACCGAAGGCGCCGGCCTGGCGGAAGGGTCTAGCAGCCGGCGGGACGGGCAAGCAGCGCGGCGCGTGACTGCGCCACGCTTTCTTATCGACGAGAACCTGTCGCCCAATCTGGTCGCACCTGCGCGTGAACGCGGGTTCGAGGCAATGCACGTCAATTACCTCGGCCTGCGCACCGACACAGACTGGGATCTGCTGAAGGTCATCGCCGAACAGGACTGGGTGTTGGTGACCAACAACGCGATCGAATTCCGTGGTCGCTATCGGGAAATCGCGTTGCACCCTGGCGTCGTTTTTCTCCTGCCCGCGGTGCGGCGCCCGGACCAGATTCGCCTGTTCGAGGCGGCACTGAAGCACGTCCAGACTGACCCGAACCTAGTCAATCGTGCTTTGGACATCGCCTTTGGTCCGGATCGTGCGGCGGTCGTGACCGCCTACGACCTGCCTTGAGGATCCACCAATGCAATAAACGGTTTGTGGTCACTGAGTCGGCTATGCCGGGTTGGCCGCTACGCACCAAGTGCGATCGGCCCACCTGTGGGTTCGCGCTCAGCAGCACAGGCCGTAAGCCAATCCCCACCGCGCCTCGGCACGATCTCAGGTTGGTGCAACAATTTGCTGAGGGGCCGGGACGCCTCTGCGGCGACCTGGGGCGCATGCCTAGAGCCTTACCAAAAGGCCATCTCATTGAACGAATTGGTATTTTCGGTGAAGACTGTCGGGTTTGTGCAGTCGGGAAGGGCACATGCCGAGGCAGCGGATATTGGGTGAAAGAATCGGGGAACGAATCGCCGGTCATCGGGTCATCGGGTCATCGGGTCATCGGACCGATCGGGCAGGGCGCTTGCAGGCCACGCTCCGCGTCGCCATCCTCTCCGGATGTTCGTCGTTACCGAGGCCGACGCCACAGCGATCCGCGATGTCTTTGATCAGGAGGGCGAGCTGTCGGCCGCCATCGAATTGCGCCGGCGGTTTCCAGGGGTTACCGACAACACGAAGGCGCGGGCGTGGGCCCGGACCATTGCCGGATGGAAGCCGCTGCCAGCGTCGCCGTGTTCCGTGTTCCGTGTTCCGTGTTCCGTGATGCGGCTGCGTCCCGGCCTGGATCGGTGAGGGGGCACCATGATTTCGACGAAGACCGTCGCCGTCGACGCCCGGGAGCTACGCAACGCGTTCGATTTCGTGCGCGCCGGCGACCCGTTCAACAACAGCGCCTGGATCTGTCTCGATACTGGCAAGATCCATTGGCGGTCGCCTGCTACCGGATTGGATGACGAGGACCTCCCGGAGGACATCGACGATTCCGACCGGTATCTCGCTGTACCAAGCCAGCGCGATCTGGACCTCGGCCATCGGCTCGCGCTGCGCTTCGCCGCCCAGGAATTGCCGGACGACTATGACATGGTGAGCGGGTTCTTCCGGCGGCGGGGAGCCTACAGCCGCTTCAAGGATCTGCTCGAGACGCGTGGTCGGCTGGCCAGCTGGTACGAGTTCGAGAACCGGGAGACAGACGAAGCCTTGCTTGCCTGGTGCGCCGAGAACGGCGTCCAACCGCTTGCAGACAGGCTGGAATCTTAAACCCTTTCCCCATCCACGCGCGACCTACGCGCGATAACGCGGTTATCGCGCGTAGTGGAATCTGGAGGCTTGTCAGCGGATTCCGTGGCGTGGGACTCTGCCGCCACATGGCCGAATCCCTCACCGATTAAGCCCGCGCCGGATCCAGTGGCATCGTCCTCGACAAGCCCCGCGGCCGTGCCCTGACCCCCCCGTCGCCAGCGCCTGGCGGCGGCCTGTTCGAGCGGCCTCCCGCGGCCCCGATCAGCCAGGCTGGCCACGCCGCGCTCGCCCACGCCGAGGCGCTGGCCCGTAAAGCCGCCTCGCCGGCCACGTTGCGCGCATACAAGGCCGACTGGACCCATTTTGCCGCCTGGTGCGCGGACAAGGAGCTTTTGTCCCGTGCCGGCCGCCCCGAAGACCGTGGGGGCCTATCTCGCCAGCCTCGCCACAAGCCACGCCCCGACAACGATCCGCCGGCGGCTGGCGGCGCTCGGCAAGATGCACCGCTTCAACGACCTGCCATGGAACCCCGGGCATCGGGATATCCAAGGGCCACTGCAGGGACTGCTGCGCGCGCACGGCCGGCCCGTGCACAAGGCCGGCGCCCTGACCCTGGCGATGCTGCGCCAGCTGGTCGCCACCTGCGACCGCACCGCCCGTGGCAGGCGCGACCGCGCCCTGCTGTTGATCGGCTTCGCCGCGGCGCTGCGCCGCTCCGAACTGGTCGCGCTGAAAGTGGAGGACGTGGTGTCCGTCGCCGGCGGCCTGCGCTTGCGGATCGCGCGCGGCAAGACCGACCAGGCCGGGCAGGGGGCCGAGATCGGCCTGCCGCGCGGGCGGCATGCGGAGACCTGTCCGGTACGGGCTTTCCAGGATTGGCAGGAAATCGCCAGGCGTAAAGCCGGCCCGCTGTTCCGCAAGGTCAGCACGGGCGACAGTATCGGCGACAAGGCGCTGAACCCCGACGCCGTGCGCCGGATCCTCACGCACCGGATCAACCTGGCCGGGCTGACGATCGAGGGTTTCGATCGCATGAGCACACATGTGCTGCGCGTCGGCTTCATCACCGAGGCCTACAAGGTGAGCCGGGCCCAGGGCCCGGCTGGCGACGGGATAATTTCGAGTTTGGTATAGGCTGATCGCCTTTGCGTGCTGGGCCGCAGCATTCCGGCAATGATTCTGCCGTCCGTGAGCAGGGGGCGACTCATGCCAGATGTTCCTTCTATGTTCTGAGTATGTCGGCAAACGCCTCCCCCCGCGCACAGCGCCGAGCCATTCTCGAAAGTCCCCTCGCGGAGTTTGAGGCGTGGCTGCTGGCCGTGGATTGCGGACAGGAAGGCTGCCGGCGGGATCGCGTGTACTCACTGGGCGAGCTGGCCGGCGTCTATGGCCGCAAGGTCAAGGTCGGCGAGGTGCTGATCCGGCTGCGCTGCCGGGAATGCGGCGGCCGAGTGATCGCCGCCACGTTGAAAAGCAGTCTCGCGGCGCAGGGCCGGACCCGCTCGCTGGAACTGCTGCCGGGGTGAGGGAGGTTCCCCCCAGGGCTGTTCAACGCTGATCAGATTTCTTTGTATGCCAGGATGTGATCCAGGTTGAGCGCCCCGTGCCAGAGTGC
>CAINEA010000639.1 GCA_903847525.1 uncultured Acetobacteraceae bacterium
CCGCGCTCGCGGTTGATGCGGCGGACGATTTCGAAGATCTGCGACACCAGCAGCGGCGACAGCCCGAGCGAGGGTTCATCGAGCAACAGCAATTTGGGGCGGCCCATCAATGCTCGGCTGATGGCGAGCATCTGCTGCTCACCGCCCGACATCTGGCCCGCGCGCTGGTGCTGGCGTTCCTTCAGGCGGGGGAAATACTCGTAGCACATCTCCAGGTCCTGGGCGATTTCAGCCTTGTCGCGGCGCGAATAGGACCCCATCACGAGGTTCTCGTGCACGGACAGGAACGGGAACACCTCCCGCCCTTCCGGCGAGTGGCAGATGCCGCGGCGCATCACCTTGTCCGGCGACATGCGCATGATGTCCTGGCCATCGAACCGAATTTGGCCGCGTTCGGGGTCCATCACACCGGAGATGGTTTTCAGGATCGTGGTCTTGCCGGCACCGTTGGCGCCGAGCACTGTGATGATCTTGCCTTGCGGCACCTCCAGCGAAATGCCGCGGATGGCCTGGATCGGACCATAGAATGTTTCGATGTTGGAAACCGACAGCAGGGGCTCAGTGCTCATGCCTCGCCTCCGAGATAGGCGCGGATGACCTCCGGATCAGCCTGCACCTCGGCCGCCGTGCCAGACGCGAGCACCTTACCGTAGTTCAGCGCCAGCACACGGTCGGCCACGGCGTTAACTAGGCTCATATCGTGCTCGACCATGATGATGGAGATGCCGAGATCCTTCTTGATATCGTCGATCCAGAATCCCATGACCTCGGTTTCCTCGACATTAAGGCCCGATGAAGGTTCGTCCAGAAGGAGCAGCTTGGGCTCGGTGCAAAGGGCGCGGCCGAGTTCGACGATCTTGCGCACGCCGTAGGGCAGATTGGCGATCAGGGTATCGCGGTAACGCTGGAGTTCCAGGAACTCGATAACGTCCTCGACCTTTTCCCGATGGGCGATCTCGGCGCGCCGCACATTGGGGAGGAAGCAAAGCTGGGAGAATATATCGACCTTGGCGTGGCAATGCCGGCCGATCAGCAGGTTCTGCAGAACGGACGCATTGGCGAACAGTTCGACGTTCTGGAAGGTTCGCGCGATGCCCAGGCCGGCGATCTTGTGCGGCGGGATCTCGGTGATGTCCTCGCCCATATACATCAGCTTGCCTTCGCTTGCCGGGTAGATGCGGCTGATGAGGTTGAAGATGGTGGTCTTGCCGGCACCGTTGGGGCCGATGATGCAGAACACCTCGCCAGCGCGGACGTCGAAGCTGACATTGTCCACCGCGCGGATGCCGCCGAAGCGGATGGCGATCTGCTGGGCCTCGAAGACGTTGCCGGTATACGCGTTGGCTGTTTGGCCGCTCATCTCAGCCGCTCCGTCTTGGTATAGCTCTTCTGTCGCTTAAAGGTGCTGGCCTTGTACAGCGGGAAGTTGAGGAAATAGGCCTTCAGTTTCAGCCATCGGCCATACATGCCACCAGGCTCGAACAGGATGACGAGCACCAGGATCAAGCCGAACAACGCCGGTTCCAGACCCGGCAGGCGGCCGATGCCGAATGGCAGGTCGTCGCGCACTATGGCGATGGCTTGCGGTAGCAGGCGCACGAAGATGGCCCCAAAGACCGCCCCGTGTAGCGAGCCGATGCCACCGATGAACACGATGGTGACGAGCTGGATCGACAGCAGGATATCGAAGGCGTCGGGGGCGAGGAAGCGGACGTAATGGGCGAACATCGCGCCGGCGAGGCCGGTGATGCCGGCGGAGATGGCGAAGGCGATGGATTTGTACATCGCCAGATTGATGCCCATGGACTGGGCCGAAATCTCGCTGTCGCGGATCGCCACCAGCGCGCGACCCAGCGGCGAGCGCAGGATGTTCACCACCACCCAGAGCACGAAGACTAGCACCAGAAGCGCGGCGTAATAGGTGCCGAACACGCCCTCCAGCTTGATGCCTAGGATGGTCGGCGTCTGTACCGCGAAACCGTCGAAGCCGCCGGTGACCGAGGTCCATTTGGAGAAGACGTTCGACATGATGCCACCGAAGGCCAATGTGGCGATGGCGAGATAAAGGCCGCTCATCCGCAGGGTAGGCACGCCGATGGCGATGCCGGCCAGGGCCGTCACGACGCCGGCGGCAGGCAGAGTGAGGGCGAATGGCACGCCCTGGGCCAGCAGGACGGCGTTGGTGTAGGCGCCGATTCCGAGGAATGCGGAATGGCCGAGGCTGACCAGGCCGGTATAGCCGATCAGCAGCATCAGCCCGACGCCGGCGATGGCGAACACGAACACGCCCGCAAGTTCACCGACATAGAATTCGCCGGCAACCATCGGCAGCACGACCAATACGAGCGCAAGCAGGGTGTACCAGAAGATGTCGCTACCCTGGCGCCAAGCGCGCAGATCCTGCTTGTAGGCTGTCTTGAACAGATAATGCATCGCTTCAGACCCGCTTTCGGATGGTCTGGCCGAACAGGCCCTGTGGTCTGAGTACAAGCACGCCGAGCAGCACGACATTGGAGGTGACATCCTGCGTGCCGGGAGGCAGGAAGTAGCCGGCCAACTGCTCGACGACGCCGATGATGATGCCGCCGACCAGCGCACCTGGGATCGAGCCGAAGCCGCCGAGCACCGCCGCGGCGAACGCCTTGATGCCGAGGAAGCCCATGTTCACGTCGATCATGGAAACCGGCGA
>CAINEA010000640.1 GCA_903847525.1 uncultured Acetobacteraceae bacterium
CGCTTGGGGAAAGGTCTTCCCGGACCCCGCCATGACGCTCGCCGCAGTCGACCGCCTCGTTCATCACGCCACGATCTTCGAAATCAACGTCGACAGCTTCCGCCGCCGTGCCGCTCTCGAGCGCAAGCAGAAGGGCGCCGGTCGACCGCCGAGCCACGCCACAATCAAGGATCTCGAACCCGTGTCGCTGCGCGACAATCAAACCGAAACTTAGCCCTTGTCAGCGACAATTAGAACGAGCAGCATCGTTACCGTTGCGGTCACAGTTTCTTATCCTGATTGACGCATTTTCTCACACAGATTGTCGCGCCATAAGTCTTGATTTTTCGCCGGTGGGGCCAGTGTTGCCCTAGTTTCAACTGGGCCCCACTTCGGCGCTGCTTCAGTCCAGTTCGGACAATTGCCAGAGGGCACCAACCGGACTCGGGAGCCAAGCGTACACAACTCCGCCTCCGCTATCCCTGCCCTGCCGAAAAACCGGAGGGCGCGCGGAAACTCGGGGGCACATTCACCTTTCACCAGACTGTCCCGATGTCGGAGGGACCAAGCCGCCTGCCCCGCAGTTCGACGCCTCCCGGCGTTGATGGAGGTGTCTGCCTCCGCGCTGCGGCCCGTAGCCTGGGCATATAGTCGGTCTGGCATATCCCGCTGGCCTGTACCGGCCGCACGGAGGGTCGGAGTAGTCCCGCCCGGCATCCAGCCGAACAGGGTGAGAACCCGGCGTCGTCTCGCGCAGTCAATACGGACTGCGCGCCGTCCCCCTTTCCATCCCGGCTAGCCCGCGCGCCGGAGTGACCGGTGCCGCGACAGGGCCGCAAGAGGCTTTCCCCGGAGGGCCGGGGTAAGGGGCGCGTTCCTGCCGAACGAAGGCTTGCGCCCTTCCCGACCGGTCGGAGCGTCCCGGCTCCCGATATGACGCCGTCCGCAGGAGGCACCTGAGGCGTCGGGTCATGCTCACGGGGATCGGCTATTTCGGTGGCCGCAAACAGGTTCACGACACATTGTGTTTGAGTGGCTGCCGTGTCCTGGCCAAGGAACCGGTCGGTCGGTCCGTACTTTTGTCCGGCGCGGCCCCCCTCAAATCAACTGCGAAGGCGAACAGTGGTTCTGATGAACCTGGCGAGATGCGTCCGTTATCGGATCGCCAACTGGAGGAACCCCCTCGGAAACCGGCCGGGATCATGCTCAATCGAGAGGGGCGGACGCTCTTGATACCGCCGGAGTTTGCATCTGTGTTCAGGCGGGGCATCTCGCTCGCGGAGGCGCTCAGGCCGGAATACCACCAGCGCACTAAAGGACCGTGACAGGCAATCTCAGATGATCTACCGTCACCCGGTGACAAAAACAAACCCGCACGTGAAGACCCAATTGCGAACGGCGCGTTCTGGCGCGGCGCGCCAGAACGCCTATCGCAAAAGCCGAGGCATCGTCTCGATCGACATCACTGGGCCCGCCGCCGAGAAGCTCCGTTCGCTCCGAGACCGGACCGGCGAGACGACGGAAATGGTGCTCTTACGTGCCTTGGAAGCGCTGCAGGAGTTGCTGGTCATGGACCTATCTGTGGGCCGGCCGGTCACCACAGCCGAAATAAAAGATGGTGGCGCGTCAGGCGACAAATCCACTCATGGAGCCATAATATCGTCACCGGGTGACATTACAGGCAAAAAACCAGGAGTGGCCACCAGCGCCATACCGCCCGCGGCGACCCGGGATGCTCGCAAGGGCGATAAGAACCCCAAGGACGTGAGTGGAGAGACGTAGGGCCAACTAGACTTCTAAGAGGCTTCTAGCTTTCACGGATCACGTCTGGTCAATGTGTTGTTTTAACGCATCAATATCGTCACCCGGTGACTATTTTGCATGTGATGTCGGCTCCACACTATTTACGCAGGTGACCAACGCCGCTTCGACGAAGGCGGTGCACTGCCAAGTATCTCACCTGGCTTGCTGGACGTCGCAATCGATGATCCCGACCCGCGTACCCTAGCGTTTCAGCCGGAATATCTCTGCCGGGAGAGCGGACAACCGACAGCGAATTCGCCGGCAGTGAGGGGGAGTTGGGGGCGTCCGTGTACGGACTCTATCTCCGGCCACCGATATGCCCTGACTAGTGCAGACCTGATATGGAGGTCCGCGCCTTGCCACACACCGACAACGCCAAACGACTGCCGCCCCCAAGAGCCCAATTGGTCATATCTGCCGGCACGGCAACTGCCGGGGACATCCCAGTGGAGCGGCACATCCTCCTCAACGCGATGGTCCGGTCCCTAGCGATCAGCACCGCGCGCGCTCTCGTCCGAGAAGCGTGCCACGAGGAATCGGTGGAAGGCAGTCACGATGACCGCTGATCCGGACGATCTGCTCGAGTCAGACCAGCAGGACCCCGCTCCCGAGAGCCAGTCCCTTCTGATGACCGTCCGCGAGGTGTGCGGCCTGTTCTCCAAGACACGGCGCACGATCGAAAACTGGGCGCGCCAGGGTCTCCTCCACAAGGTACGCGTCGGTGGTTCCGTGTTCTTCCGCCGCAGTGAAGTGATGGCATTGATCGAAGAAAGGAACGCTCCATGAAAATAAGTGAATACATGAAGCTAACCGTAATTAATGAACGCGTCCTGCAGTTAATCCGGGAAGTAAACAGCATACTGTGTTCCCGATTTCCTAATATTTCTGCAATCTTCCAACCTGAATGGATTATCAATGTTTACTGCACACTCTCCGTCATCGGCTATCATACAATCCACTGAGTATTCCGCGGCTGACCTGACCATCGAAACCGTCCGGCCTGTCATCGAGACATGGACGGATCTGTCCGAGCCTAAGCGAAAGAACCTGCTGAGTTCGGTGGCGACCGTGGCCCGGCTGGTCAGTACCGTGGCCGAACCCGTCACCCTGAATTGCGCTTCACTGCGGCCGTTTGTCTTCGGCCATTGGCACCGGACCCACCGCCTGTCGGATTCACGGATCGCCAACATCCGGGCCGACCTGCGCTTCATCCTGCGCCGGCTGGAACTCCATGCTCGCCACATACCTTGGCGGGAGACGCTGACCCCGGAATGGCAAGAGGTCATGGCAACCTGCACAGATGAATATCGCCTCATGCGGCTGTGTTGGTTCAGCCGGTTCGCCAGTGAGACCGCCGTCCACCCGCGGGACGTCAACCTGGAGACCTTCGCCCGGTTCGAGACATGGTTGACGTCGACCGTGCTGAACAAGAACCCACGAGATACCGCGCGCAAGGCGATCGCCACCTGGAACCTTCTCACAAGGGATTTGCCTGGCTGGACGGGCGGCAAGCTGGTACTGCCAGGAATCCGCCAACCCTACACGAGGCCCCTCGCGGACTATGCGCCGGAGTTCCAGGCGGACGTTGCCGTGTTCGCCCGGCACCTCGCTTGTGATGATCCTGACCTGCTTTTCAGCGATGACGTGCTGGATTACGTGGAATGCGACCACGGACCGCGCCGGGCCGCCCGTCCAGCCACCATCCGCCTGCGCTTGTTCCAGATCCTCCAGGCCGGGGCGGCGTTGCTCCACTCGGGCCGGCCGATCGAAAGCATTCTGTCGCTTCGCGACCTAGTCGACCCGCCGGAAAATGCCCGGGCAATCATTACCTTTTTCCGGGAGCGGGCACGCGAGCGGCACGGCAATGCGGCCCAGGCCTCCAGGGCCAGCGCGCAACCCGGCGCCATCGCCGAACTGTTGCGCCAAATCGCCGCGTTCCATGCCCAACTCCCGCCGAAGGATGTTGCGCGGATCACCGCATGGGCAAAGAAGGTCGCACGGCCACGTCAAACGGGAATGACGGCCCAGAATCGCCAGCGCCTGCGCGCGCTCATCCAACCCCGCAATCGTGCCATGGTCTTACATCTGCCGGGCGAATTGCTGCGACAGGCAGACGAGGCGTTCGAGAAGCGGCCGTTTCTTGCCGCCGGGCTGGCGCTACGCGCCGCCGCCCTGGAGATCCTGCTCATCTGTCCCCTGCGGATTTCAAACCTGCTGGGTCTTCGCCTGGATCAGCACCTGCAGCGGATGAACCCGGACCGGCCCAAACGGATCAGCCATTTCATCATTCCCGAGCATGAGGGGAAGAACGAACTGCCACTTGAATGGCCTGTGCCTCGCGAGACCAGCGACCTGCTCGCACGCTTTCTCACCGTCTACCGGCCCCTGATCACGCCGCCGGGGAACCCCTACCTGTTTCCAGGGAAGGACCTGAGACCGCGATCAGTCTCCGGCATGGCGCGCCCAATCCAACTGCCAATCAAGTCTGAAGTCGGCATCGACGTGAACCCGCATCTGCTCCGGGCCTTTGCCGGATGGAACTACCTGAAATCTCATCCTGGTCACTACGAGACCGTCCGCAGGGTGCTCAACCACAAGAGTATCGAGACAACGATCAACTTCTACTGCGGCCTGGAGGCCGAGTTCGCCGCCGAGCATTTCGACGCGACCGTGCTCCGCGACCGGAAGGCCACCAAGTCGCTGGCGGCGGGGGCTTTTCGGCGCAACCGGACCCGCGGTCACAAGAACCAGTAGCCAGAACGAAGGGAACAAGCCAATGGCCGAACGATCCTGGGATCCCCGATGCCGGGGCCTCAATTTGCTGGCGGGGCCGGAAATTGACCGGCGCCTGCACGGGCCGGAGGTAATCGCCACCTGAGGCCGATTATAACCGCCACCTGAGGCCGGTCGAAATCGCCACCTGAGGCCGGTGAATTCGCCAGTCCGCTGGTGGAGCGAGCCGCCGCTGACATCGAAGTAATCGCGACTACTGTCCGGCCTTTTTGGCGGGGGTAGCAGTAGTGCCGAGACCGAGGGCTGAGATGCGGCGGATCAAGGAAGTTTTACGATTGCGTGCGGAGTTAGGTGCAAATTTAAGTGCCATATCTGCGGGCGCGAAGCTGGCGCGCTCGACGGTGCGGGCTTATTTGAACCGAGCGGCGGCGGCAGGGTTGGACGCGGCGGCCGCGGATGGGTTGTCGGAGACGGCGCTGGAGGCGGCGCTTTACCCGCCAGTTTTGGCTTCCGAGGGGCGCACTCTGCCCGATTGGGCGGAGGTGGATCAGGAGCTTCGGCGCCACAAGCACGTCACGCGCAAGCTGCTCTGGATGGAATACAAGGTAGCCCAGCCGGATGGTTTGGGCTTCAGCCAGTTCAAACTGCGGCTGAGCGAATGGCAGAAAGCCTCGGGGCGAGGCCTGTCGATGCGCCAAGTGCATCATGCCGGCGAGACGGTACAGGTCGACTACGCCGGCGACACGGTCACGGTGATGGACAACGGTACGGCACGTGCGGCGCAGATATTCGTGGCCTGCCTGCCTTGTTCGGGGCTAATCTACGCTGAGGCCAGCTGGACCCAGAAGACGGAGGATTGGCTCGGCTCGCATGTCCGTCTGTTTGCCTATTTGGGCGGCGTGCCGGCAAAGGTAGTGCCCGACAATCTTAAGGTCGGCGTCACCCACGCCTCGTATTACGACCCGGTGATCAACGCCAGCTATGCCGGATTGATCAAGCATTACGGCACGGCTGTGGTCCCGGCACGAGCGCGAAAGCCTCGCGATAAGCCCGGTGCCGAAAATGGCGTGCTACAG
>CAINEA010000641.1 GCA_903847525.1 uncultured Acetobacteraceae bacterium
CCATGAATACCGCGTCGGCCTCACCCCCGCCGGCGCGCGGGAACTCACGCGGCACGGGCACATCGTCACCGTCCAGGCCGGCGCCGGCGTAGGCGCCGGCCTGCCCGACGATGCCTACCGCGACGCCGGCGCGCTGATCGTGGACAGCGCCGAGGCAATTTTCGCCACCGCGGACATGATCGTGAAGGTGAAGGAACCCCAGCCGGGCGAAATCGCGATGCTGCGCAACGAGCAGATCCTGTTCACCTACCTGCATCTGGCCGCCGACAAGACCCAGACCGAGGGGTTGATGGCGTCGGGTGCGACCTGCATCGCCTATGAAACCGTGACCGACGCGCGCGGCGGCCTGCCGCTGCTGGCGCCGATGAGCGAGGTGGCCGGCCGGATGTCGGTGCAGGTCGGCGCGCATTGCCTGGAGAAGGAACAGGGCGGGTCCGGCGTGCTGCTCGGCGGCGTGCCCGGCGTGGCGCCTGGGCGCGTCGTAGTGCTGGGCGGCGGCGTGTCCGGCACCAATGCGGCGCGCATGGCGGTCGGGCTGGAGGCCAGCGTGGTGATCATCGACCGCTCCCTGCCGCGGCTGAAGGGGCTGGATCTGCAGTTTGGCCCGCGCGCGACCACCCTGTTCGCCACCACCGAGGCGATCGAGCGGGAGGTGCTGCACGCGGACCTGGTCATCGGAGCCGTGCTGGTCCCAGGCGCGGCGGCCCCCAAGCTGGTTACCCGCGAGATGATCCGCCACATGCGGCCGGGCTCGGTGCTGGTGGACATCGCCATCGACCAGGGCGGCTGCTTCGAAAGCAGCCGCCCGACGACCCATTCGGCGCCGACCTATATCGAGGACGGCGTGGTGCATTACTGCGTGACGAACATGCCCGGCGCGGTCGCCCGCACGTCCACCTTCGCGCTCACCAACGCGACGCTGCCCTTCGTGCAGGCGCTGGCGCACAAGGGCTGGCACCAGGCGATGCAGGACGATCCGCATCTGGCCGACGGGCTGAACGTGCTGGCCGGGAAGATCACCCATCCGGCGGTGGCGGACGCCCTGGGGCTGGAATACTCGCCGCCGCCGAGCGGGGAGTTCAATCTGGCCGAGTGGGACTGAGCCGGGTCCCCGATCAGGCCGCGCGGATTTTCCCGGCGACGGCGCGCACTTTCCCCGGGGATGCGCGCCAGATCGCCAGGGCCGACAGCACGCTCATGAACACGCCCAGCCAGAAGGCCAGCGTGTAGTCGCCCAGCGCATCATGCAGTGCTCCGGTCAGCCACGGGCCGGCCGCGCCGCCGAGAAGTGCCGCCAGCATCACCGTGCCGAAGATGCCGCCGAAATGCGGCCCCTGGAATATCTCCGCCACCATCGCGCCCATCACCGCCGTCAGGCCATAACCGAGCCCGCCCTGCGCCGCGACCATCAAATAGAGCCAGAACATCGAGGGATCGTGGCGCAGCATGAGCAAGGCAAAATAGCAGATCACGAAGCCCAGATTGCTGATCGCCCAGACCCACTCCCGGCCGATCCGGTCGGAAAGATGGCCGAGCGAGATCTGCCCGGCCACGCCGATCATGGATGCCTCTCCTTCGTCCAGGAACGGTTTGGACGAGAGCAGATAACGCAGGTAGCGGGTCTCTGCCCTTGGGCCTGCTCTCACGATGTGGAGTTCGGTGGTCCCGGCAGCGACACCACCTTCAATGTTGCTAGCGATGACGGTGCGGTCCGCCTGAAAGGTCGGGGTGATCTTGGGAATCAATATGTCGCCGTCGGCA
>CAINEA010000642.1 GCA_903847525.1 uncultured Acetobacteraceae bacterium
ATTAAATATTTTCATTATTTATAATGAACGATGGTATTTAGGTGAAAAAGATGGAATCCAAAATATTAGAACTACGAAAGCGTGATTAATACAAGGTTGGGACTTGCTGGCCACCCTGTGCGCCGACCCGAAGACGCTGATCGCGGAACTCCGGCTGGCGTGAGGTGTCGCTGGCTACCTGGGCTGTAACGAAAAAGGTGTGCCGAACATTTTTCCACTGACCAGTGCGCGGTCGATGTACGAGCCATTCAACCGCTTCAAGTTCGGACAGTTCGCCTCCTACTACGACCAGATGCGGGCCGGCGTAAAATACTTCGTCGAGAAGCAGGGCAAGAAATCCATTGGCGCGATGACCTTCGACACTGACTACGGCAAGGAGGTACTGGATGGCGCGGTAGCCCAGGTTGAGGCCATGGGCATGAAGATGGCTGGTCAATCCACCCACACGCCGACTGAAGTAAATTTCAACGGTTCGATGACCAAGCTAAGAGAGCAGGGATGTGATCTGATCGTACTTGCCACCGCCGTGAAGGATACGATCATCATCGTTCAGACAGCCCGAAAGATGGGCTGGGATGTCGCATTTCTTGGCAATCTGGCGACCTATTCGACAGCCATTGCTGAGGCTCCTGGGGCTCCAGCCGAGGGGTTTTATTCGATGTCGCCTGGGCTTTATGCCTATCCCGACGATCCTCGGCCACCAGTTCGTGAATTCTTTGCGAAGTTCAAAAAGGCCTATGGCATTGACGCCAATTATTTCGGAGAGGCCGGGTATACGGCAGCCACGTTCGTTCTGGCCGCGCTTGAGAAGGCAGGTCGAGACCTAAACCTGGAGACGTTCTTGGCTGCAATGGAAAGCATGAAGGACTGGCACGATATCTTTGGTTCACCGCCGCTCTCTTTAAGCCCAACCAACCATCACGCTTCAAGCCAGTCGTTCCTGTCGATTATCAAGGATAGTCGATGGGTCCCAGTGGTTCAGGAACCGTTGGGCTTCTAACCCAGGAATAAGCAGCGGCACTTCAGATTAGCGGCGTCGTACCAACTGTTGCTGTGCAGTTCGGTCCAACCCCATAGTCCGGCTCTGCTTCAGGATTATCCGGTGCCGAATTCGACTGACCCAGACGAACGCGTCAACCAGGCCACCCTTCTCGCGCGGGACACCGCGCCAAACGTCGATGCGATCGTCATCACCCACTACCCCGATGTCGAAACGCTCGACACGGTTCGACCCGGTGAAACCGACCTACAAGCAGTCCTCGCCGTAAACCGGGCCGTCGCCTTGGAGATGCTGGATGCCGGTGTTGAGGTTATGGTTCAGAAGGCCGATCGGGCTGCCTTTCGGCGCTGGATGTCTGTCCGCGATGATACGCCTGAGAACCGCCGCGCTTGGATCGATCGTAACAGGCTGCTGCGCGGAGCGGCGGCCCTAGAGGTTCTGGGCCTCAAAGAGTCGACCTCACGTCCGAGTCAAACCTTCGGAAAGGCACCGGGACCTATTGCAGACCAGCTGCTGGAAGCATTCGGAGACGAAGATGGTGGGGAATTCGACCATTTTGTTCAGAGGCTTATGGCCGCGGGGCGAACCGACGTCCTGGACCTGGCAGTCCGCAAACTCGGGGAACGCGAAGGCGACGAGGCAGGCGATGACCTGAACTGGGTATTGTTAGTTGCGGCGGAAGGAGCAGCTATTGGCCCTTCAGGCTGGGCAGAGCTGGTTGCGCTGCCAGTGGCGCTGCCTGCTGGCGACTTGCCAGATGGAGAAGAGCTCGGACAAGGCCTGATCGCGTCCGGTGCACTGGCAGACAACGAGGAACTGCGCCTGCTGCCCGGCTGGAGATCCCCCGACTCCGTTGCAGAGCTCTCATTCGGTGCCGTTCGCCGGGTTCTGCTCGACCTGGTCGACGGCAAACAGCCGCGCGACCTGCCGCCCGGAGACACGGACGATCTGGCCCGGCGCGGTTTCGGGGTGCTGCTTGGCCTCCGCATCGACTGGGCGCTCCCTGTCTGGGATGAGATCTCAGCTGCTGGCGGCTTGCCAGACGAACCCGACACGGAAGCCGCCGAGACGCCGGAGGAGGCAGGCCGTGCGGTCCTGTTTGACCGGTGGCGAAGCCGCGTTTTCCAAGAGGCCGGGGGTTGCGTGCCTCTGGGCGTCGTGGCGCTCTCTCAGGTGGCAAACGAAATTGCGGACTTCCTCGCAGAAGCTGGCGAGCAGACAGATGCCCTTGAGGAGATCCGGGAGTTCGTCATTGCGTGTCGTCGTAAATCGGGCGGCGATGGGATCGTATGCCATCCCAACATCGTCGGCGGCGCACTGGAACTGTCCTGTCACACGGAGGCAGGGCAATTTCTGGACAGCCTGAAAATGCCGGCCGCCAGGCTGCCAGCCCCGGCCGAAGAGATGCCGCATTTGATTTGTACCCTGGTACGCTTGATTGAGAACGGTCCGAAGCGCTGATCGGTAGGCAGCGGCAGGATGCCGAGACCCTGGCAGGGCCGATTACTGCGCTGAAGACATTACATGTAATGGAGTGGATTGAGCGTCATCGCCCGCACTGGATGCACCCAGCACTGGATCAGGGACAAAAATCGGCTTGCGGAATGCGCGAAAAGTTGGCCATCGAAGGCTGCGCAGCAATCTGATCGCCGTTTGTTCCAAGGGCTTTGAGTTATTGGTCTTGGTGACGCACGCGAATGTTTGACGCCCAGCTCCGATCGGTCAGGCGGATGGGATTCTAACTCTTTGGCGTCGCGCCAAAAATATTGTGTGTTTTTACAATAATGTAAGGCTTGGGGGTAAATCGGGCTACCCCCAAGGCATGCGAAAAAATCCAGGCTATTCCTGGGGTTCTGGGCGGTCCGCATCGGCGCAGAGAAAAATTGTGTGGTGAGTTACTGGAGCGGGCGATGGGATTCGAACCCACGACCCCAACCTTAAACCGCGAAGGCTCAGCCCGTGCTGGTACTGGAAGGGCCACTCCGCTCGACCGCTGGGTATATGATCCACACCAGCCAGCTTAAGCAATCAGCGCGATCAGCTTCGCTCGCACCTCGGCGAGTTCTGCTGGGGTGACCCTGCCTTTTTGGGTCGCCTTGCGCGCGCGCCAGTCCTGGCTCTTCACCTGGTCAGCCAGCACCACGCTTGGCGGGGTGCCCGTCAACGCCACCTCAAACGGATAGCCCTTGATCCGGGTCGTTGTCGGGCAGCACACAATCATTCCCGCACGGCTGTTGTAGCTGGCTGGGCTTAGGACAACGGCCGGCCGATGGCCGGCCTGTTCGTGCCCCGCTTGCGGGTCGAACTGCAGCCAAACAACATCCCCGGCGTCAGGAACATAGCCTGGTGCCACTACCAGATCTCCCGACCGACGGGCTTGCCAAGGTCGACCGGGTCATGGCGGTTCTCCTCGGTGATGCCGGCGATCAAAGCATCGATGTCATAGCGCGACGGGCGGAGTGGCTCGATCACGATCCGGCCGCCCTCCTCTCGCACATCAACCGGCTGATCCAAGCGCACCTTTGCCGCCTCCAGCACCGCGGCCGGGATGCGCACAGCCGCGCTATTGCCCCATTTTTTCACCACGCCCTCCAACCCTGTTCTCCACCACATAATGAGTGTATACATAGTATATACGTCACCTCGGAATCGCTAGCTTTCTATTTCGAGGACGCCGCGAGCGATGAGAGCATGCAAAGTCGTGGGGAGTCATGGTCATCCTGTAGGATGTGGCGTCATGATGGAGGTGGACCATGGCTAAGGGCCTGAGCCCGAATAACCACATCACCGGTCTGGCCGCCTTGGGGAGATGGTCAGGGCTGTTCAACGCTGAGGACTTGGTTGGTTTAGCAGCGAGAGGTCTGGGGGAAAAGTTGGTTCCCTCGGCGCGTTTTGTCTGAATCTATGTCGGGCAAC
>CAINEA010000643.1 GCA_903847525.1 uncultured Acetobacteraceae bacterium
CTCGGTTGAAGTCCAGGTCGTGCTGCGCGCTCCCGATTGACCCGTTGCGCAGGTCACGATAGTCGCTCGCGTACCCGAGCCAGAGGCTGGAGAGCTGGTGGAGGTCGGCGTACTCGTACGAGGTGACGTAAGGTGGGCTCGTGATGAGCAGGTCGATGTCG
Organism: uncultured Acetobacteraceae bacterium; assembly: GCA_903847525.1. Classification (GTDB taxonomy): domain Bacteria; phylum Pseudomonadota; class Alphaproteobacteria; order Acetobacterales; family Acetobacteraceae; genus PALSA-911. The sequence goes on from CAINEA010000643.1 coordinate 162, forward strand.
CCGGGCGCGTTGTCGAGCTTGAGGAAGTTCTCGGTCAGGATACGAACATCGCTCTTGCTTGTCGTGGGGGATTGCTTGAACGCCGCTTTCATCATGTCGAACTGCGTGATGAACGTCGCCCACGGATCCACGGGTTTCTTGTGCGGGTCGACTTGCGGCTTGATCGATTTCGTCAGCCATCGCGAGGTCGCTTTGAGGATGTTGGAGAACGCGCAGTGGAAGAAGGAATGATACCGGCTTCGTGCCGGGACCGCGTAGTTGATCGCGTTGAGCAACTGTGCCAACTTGCGGAATTGCTCATCCGAGTACCAATAGTTGAGTCGTTCGACTGCCTGCGTCGGCAGGTCCACCTTCCTGCTTGCGCGGTTTACTTTCGCTCGTATGCCGGCGAAGTATTCGTCGAGGCGTGCTTCGTCGAACGTGCCGCTTTTGGTGCGGGCGATGAGTGTCGCGACGGGGTTGATGTCGCACCCCCAGAAGTCGATGCCTTCGCGTCTTGCTTCGTACGCCACGGTGCCGCAGCCGCAGAAGATGTCTGCTGTGCGCTGGATCTTAACTCCTTCTGCTTGAGCGAATTGCAGCGCTTTCGTTGGGATGAATGCGGGGAACTTCGCGGGGTAGGCGTGGATGCGGTGGAGCCGCAATTCTGCTGACCGGCCCGAGCGCCAGTACCGGTTTTCCTTGAGTCCGTGGAGGCTGGTGCGTGCAACGGCGTCCGGATTGGTGAGCTCCAGATAGTGTCCCGTCAAAGCGTCCGCCGCCTCCTCGTTGTCTTGCTGTGTAAATCGGGTAAATCCTTGCGGGACTGCAGGATAAAGTCCGCACAATTGGTTATGATACAGCAGTGGACGCGATCCCCGCACCTTGGAGGGTGAATGGTTACGATGCCATGCCGGATTGGTCGACGTTGCCGACATGAAGTGGCCCGCCGCCAATCACGTCCGGGCGTGGACGGTCGAGAAGAGCTTTGGGCCCCCGGCTCTGCCGGAGTGGTCGACCCAGTCGGGATTGCGAGAGCGGAAGTTGGAAATGGTTCTGGGACGCGTTACTGCTCGCCTTGCAGTCTGTCGAGGAGTCTGGTGGCGTTCTCGACGCCACCCTCATCCTGGTCTTCGGCGAATTTGTTGCGCGCGGTGATGAGCCAGGTTGCGGCGGGCGTGTTCTTCCCTTGGGAGAGATCAATCTCTGCCCAAAGGAACGAGAGACTTGCGACGACACTCGTCAGCCCGCACTTGTCCGCTAGCGGCAACGCTTCCCGGATACGTTCTCGCGCACGATCGTATTCGTGCTCGTCGAAGTAGATGCGCGCGACTACCATCAGGGAGATGGCCACACCAGCAACATCCCCGCGCAAGAGATCATGCTGGTAGCTCTCCAGTAGATGCTCCAGCGCGCCTGGCGCGTTATACCGTTCGAGGATGAGTGCTTTGAGATGGAGGAATCGCGAACGCAGCCCAGGAGGCATCGCCACGTTGGCCACCGCGTTGAGTTCCGCGACCGCCTCCCTATCGCGCCCCTGCCTGCGGAGCAAGTCTGCTTTCGTATGTCGGAGTTCCGCGACGAGTACCTCCGGACACTGATTGTCCACTGCGATTTGCACAGCTTGCGATGCGGCACCGAAAGCGTCATCGAATCGGTCTTGCTCGCGTCGTAGGTGTGCGAGCTGGCCCATGAGTCGCGCCTCGGATTCAGATCGGTGTTCGGTGAGCTGCGGAAGGAGATCGTGAGCGTTACCCCAGCGCCGTTCGGCATCGTCGAGCCGATCGAGCTCGATGAGGCAGTCGATTTGCTGCGTGATCGTCGCCTGCATGTTCCGAACGTAATCGTCGTCATCCTGAAACGCTTGGACCTCGGCTTCGAGTTGCTCGTTTTCAGTGAGACCGGTTCGGTAGTCACCCTGATTCGTCGCAATGGTTACGAGGTGCCCGCGAAGGACGATCCGCTCCATCCCGGTCGCGTGCGGGACCAGTTGCTCGATGACCTCCTTCATCTCATGGAGCCTGCCGTGCGCGCCGTACCAGCGACAGAGGGTGATGCAGAGCAACGGCGCAACCTCCCAGTCTTCGAGACGAATCGCCCAATCGAGCAGCCGTACATCCTTCGGGTCGATCTTGCCGTTCGCGGCGAGCATACCAGCCGCGCCGACCAGCAGCCGAAAGGCCGTGCGATGGTCGGCTCGCCAGTCGGGGAACCACCGCTCGCCAAGCAGCATGAATTCCGGCGCAAGGAGCAGATTATCCGGTCGCGCGAGGATCACCGTTGCCGCTACCGCATTCTCAATGCCTTCCACAATCACAGGCGCGGGAATCCCGAACTCCTTCATCGTCTCCGCGAACATGGCTCGATTCTCAAACGCGGTGGCAGCAAGACCCTGGTTGGCGAAGAGCCAGCTTGCGAATAGAATGCCGCTCCTGCTCAGTCGCACGGCGCGCTCTGCCATCCGGTTGTCTTGCTCGAAACGCGCGACCGCCTCCTGCTCTGTACGCCCCGCGATGAGGTCATGCACAAAGCCTGGCATGCCCAGGAGAGGATGCTTTGCCATACGCGCCGCGAGATCACGATCTCGGCCTGCGAGCAACCGGCTCGCGAACTCCTGATCCATCCCGTCGCAGTACACCACGTTCTCTCTGCGCACCGGAACGAACGAGTAAGGATGCGCCAGCCGAACGAGCTGCCCGCCAGGGACATCGAGAATTGGATCGCCATCATGAAGGACCCTCCACCGGGCTGCCATGCTCTGGGATCGTCGAACAAGTGCAGCCCAATGCTGGACCAACGCGTCACCGCCACTGCCGGCCGGCGCCAGAAGTGTCGTCGGCGTGTCCCAGTGCGCAAACGCATTCAGCGTACTGAGCGCGAGTTCCATCCCCGGACATCGTGGCGCTGGTGGGTCTATCGCTGGAGGCAATGCCTCCGCGATGCGCAGCGATCGTGCGCGCTTGCGATGCAGATGCACCGCGTTGAAGAACGCATACTCATCCTCGGTATCAATGGCCCGCACCGCGGCCATCGCGTCATCAATAGTGTGGCCGCGAACAAGTTCCGCAAACATGCACGCGATGCTCTGCGTCGTTGTGGTGGTCTTGACCGGAAAGGAGAACGCGATGAGATCAGGAGGCAGGATCGTGCCGTCATCGACGACTGGTCCGCCGAGGCGGGCGCTCTCGCAGGTGGATAAGACGAGGAGCTTGCACCCGTAGGAGGTGCACAGCGCGACCAGTTGAGCTGTACGGGCGAGCTGGTCATCTCCTGCGGAAAGGTAGTGTTCGCCTCGAAGATCGTTGTAGTGACCGTGTCCGGAGATGATGACGATGTGGGGACGGAAACCATCCAGCACCGCCTCGATATGTCCTGGGGACGGGTCAATGAGAAACTCGATGGGGATGCTTGCCGGGACCGTTTCGAGGAGGGCGCACCGTTCCTCGTCGAATCGGAGCGCGCTGTCCGTGCCTAGGCTGATGTGCACGATATTGATGAGCGGGTTGCGCTTCCTATTCCTTCCTGAAGGCGCGGGGGCTTCGCGCAAGAGATGACTCCCTCGCGCGCCAATCAGGAAGTTCTGGTTGACGCGCAGGAGTTCCCACGGAAACGGCATGAGAAGGTGGGCCGTTTGCGAAAACTGAACGCGCACCCGTCGCACTTCATGGAGCAGGCCCAGTTCATTCCATCGCTCCGGTGAAGCGATAAGATCGGCGAGCCGCTCACCGACGTGATTGAGCAGCACGTCGCCTGGGTCGCGAACGCCGACAGACTTCCAGCGTAAGAGCCGGAGGTC
>CAINEA010000644.1 GCA_903847525.1 uncultured Acetobacteraceae bacterium
CCCCTAGTGCAAGCACAGCGTGAACGACTTCACCCGCATGCAGCACGATCCGCGCAGTGCCTACGCCCGCCAGATCCTGCCGACATTGCTGGCCATTCAGCCGCCGCCCGGCCCCGCCGAAAAAGCCCTTGCCCTGCTGCGCGACTGGGACGGCACGATGGCGATCGACAGGCCGCAGCCGCTGATCTTCAATCAATGGCTCGACGATTTCTTCGACCTCGTGCTGGAAAAGACCGGTATTCCCCGCAGCGCCGCGGGACCGCAAATGGAAACCGTCGCGTTCGTGCTGTCCCCGGCGGGTTCCCATTGGTGCAAGGGCGGTTGCGCGGACCTGGCGCGCCAGGCGCTGATCCGCGCGGTGGATGCACTGCGCGACGCGCACGGTGCCGATCCTGCCGCCTGGAAATGGGGCGACGCCCATCAGGCGGTTTTCGCGCACCCGATGCTGCGCGCCATCCCGGTCCTGGGCTGGTTGACCACGACCCGTATCCCGGTTCCTGGCGACGACAGCACCGTCAACCGCCAGGGCGGGCGCTCCGCCGCCAAGGGTTCGCCGGTGTTCAATTCCGTGCACGGTGCCTCCTATCGCGGCGTATATGATCTGGCGGACCTCGACCGGTCGCGATTCGTGATGGCGCCGGGCCAGTCCGGCCATCCCTTGTCCCGGCATGCTGCCGATTTCATATCCAGGTGGCGCGATGGTGATACAATCACCCTTGGCCCGCTGCCCGAACGGGTTACTGCGCAGATCCGGCTGACTCCTTAAGGCGATTGTCATGCAAACGATGTACGAAGCCACCTCCGCCCTGCACGAAGACGAGATCCTGACCAGCGGAGTGCTCTCCCGGCGGTTCGCCGCCTGGTGGTTCGACATGGTGCTGCTCGGCATACTGATGGCGGGACTTTACGCCGTAACCGCCTTTTTCGGCCTGCTGACCCTTGGGTTGGGCTGGTATCTGTTGCCCTGGGTGTCGATCGTGCCGTTCGCCTATCACTGGCTCGGCATTGCCAGTCCGATGTCCGCGACACCCGGCCAGGCGATGATGGGGCTGACCCTGCGGCGCAACGCCAACCTGGAGCGCCCCGATCTGATCGAGGCCGCAATCTGGGTGGTGATGTACTACCTTACTCTGGCGGTGTTCTGCCCGCTGCTGCTGATCATGCTGTTCACCGTCCGCAAGCGTGGGCTGCACGATATGATCAGCGGCTTGGTGATGATCCGCAGACGGGCGTTGACCCCGCCCACGGGCTACTGGAACAATGCCGATAACCGATGAAGCAGATCCGAAAGCTCGCCAGATACCTGACAGATGACCTATAAATCCCCGCGCCGGCCGCAGTTCTTCTATACCACTGCGCCCCTGCCCTGCCCGTATGTCGCGGGCCGGACGGAGCGCAAGGTGGTGACGGAGATCACAGGCCCGGATTCCGAGGCGGTGCATGACCGCCTGTCACGCGCCGGGTTCCGCCGAAGCCACAACATCGCCTACGCTCCGGTCTGCCCGTCCTGCCAATCCTGCGTGCCGATCCGCATCCCCGTCGCCACCTTTCGCCCGGACCGCACGCTGCGGAAGATCGCCCGGGCCAATGCCGGGCTGGACGGTTTCGAGGTCGCTCCCCGCGCCACGGCCGAGCAGTTCCAGCTGTTCCAGCGCTACCAGCATCTGCGCCACGGCGAAGGCGACATGGCGACCATGAGCTTTTACGACTACCGCGCCATGGTCGAGGATACCCCGATCACCACCTTCATCGCAGAGTTTCGCGACGATGATGAGCGCCTGATCGGCGCCTGCCTCGCCGACAAGCTCGGCGACGGCCTGTCGGCGGTCTACAGCTTCTTCGCCCCCGGCCTCGATAAGCGTTCGCTCGGCACCTACACGATCCTCTGGCTCATCGAACGCACCTGGGCGCTCGGGTTGCCTTATGTCTATCTCGGCTACTGGGTGCCGGAGAGCCGCAAGATGGCCTATAAGGCGCGGTTCCGGCCCGCCGAAATCCTGATGGGCGGCACCTGGCGGCCGCTCACCGACCACGAAGCGGCCTCGAGCGGCGTCGAGGCAATGGTTTCCGAGACGGCCGGTTAAACTCGGACCATCGGCCGCGTCAGCCCGGCCGGGAATTTCGACATCGGAGCTCGGCTTGCGCGGGCTGGGACCTATTCCAGTTGCAACGCCAGCACGACGTCGTCGTAACCGGTTTCTCCGACAAAGAACCGATGGTCGGCGATCTTTTGGAAGGCATGCTTCCGGTAATAAGCAAGTGCGCGCGCGTTGCCGGAGTAGACGCCCAGAAGCAGGCGTTTGGCGCCGCGCTCTCGGGCTCGCTCGAGAACCCGTTGCATGAGTTCCGCGCCGGCACCCGTACCGTGATAGCCTGGCAGCAGATAAATTCGCTTAAGCTCGAGATCGCCATTTCGACATCCCGGCAGGTCTGCATCGCCCAGCAGTGCATAGCCGACAGGCGCCGCTGTTGCCGTGGTCTCTACCAGCCAGGCATCGGCCGGAGCTTGCAGCAGCCGTTCATAGGCAACGACACTGTGTTCGCTCCTGCAGTGCTGCGCTATCTCCACTCCGGTGTGAACTTCGGCAAACGTTGCCAGAAAACTTGCCGCACCGATCAATGCGAGCGCTTCGGCATCGGCCCAGCCTGCGCGCCGGATCGTCCAATTCATCCGCCAAACTCCCGTCGTTCACGCAAGGTCATGTTGCCCATTGGCCAGCACGAGAAAAAAGGCCGGGGGATCGCTCCCCCGGCCTTCTTTGTCAAACCGACAAGACCGGCCTCAGCCGACCTTGAAATCGCATTTGGGGTTCAGCGGATGCAGCACCTTTTCCGGCGGCGTGGTGGCCAGAATCTTGTAGTAATCCCAGGGATACTTGCTCTCCGACGGCTTCTTCACCTGCACCAGATAGGCCGGGAAGGCGCCGCGGCCGTCGGCGCGGATGGAGCCCTTACCGAAGGCGTCGTCCTCGGTCGGCATTGCCTTCATGCGCGCGATTGTGGCCGCACCGCTCTTCTTCGCTTCGGCCGGGCCCATCGCCGCCACTGTCTTCAGGTAGTGCAGCGTGCTGGAATACGAGCTGGCATGCGCCTCGTTCGGATAGTTCTTTGGGGAGAACGGCAGCAGACGCTTGGTGAAGACGCGGGTGCCCTCATCGCGATCCCAGTAGAACGTCTCCGTGCCGATCAGGCCCTGCGCCATGTCCAGACCCAGCGCATGCACGTTCTGTAGGAACAGCAGCATCGGCGCGATGGTCATCGACTTGTCGAGGCCGAATTCCTTCGCCTGCTTGATGCAGTTCTCGGTATCCGCCCCCGCATTGGCCAACCCGAGCACCTTCGCGCCGGACGCGCTGGCCTGCTGCAGGAACGACGAGAAATCCGTGGTTTCCGGGAACGGGTAGCGCAGCGCGCCGACCACCTTGCCGCCCGCATTGCGGACCACATCGGCGGTCAGTTCTTCCAGCGACTGGCCGAAGGCGTAGTTGGCGGTGATGAAGTACCAGCTGTCGCCGCCGTTCTTCACCACGGCGCCGCCGGTCGAGGTCGCATTCTCGAACGTGTCGAAGCTCCAGACGATGGTGTTCGGGCTGCACTGGCCATCCGTCAGGGTCGACACGGTGGCCGACGCGTTCAGCATGATCTTGTCCTTCTGGCGCGCCACCTCGGCCACCGCGAGCGCGACCGAGGAGGTCGGCACGTCGGCGATCACGTCCACGCCGTCGGTGTCGATCCATTGGCGGGCGATGGATACGGCAATGTCGGGTTTGTTCTGATGGTCGGCGGCGATCACCTCGACGTCATAATCCTTGCCGGACACGCCGAAATCCAGCAGCGCCAGCTTGGTGGCGGCAACTGAGGTCGGGCCGGTGTTGTCGCGATAGGTGCCGGACAAATCTGTCAGAACGCCGATCTTGATCTTCGGTCTTGCACCTTGCGCACGCGCACCGATGATCGGCACGGCGGACATGGCCGCTGCTGTACCCAGCAGGCCGCGACGTGAAAACTGCATGAAGGCTGACTCCCAATTTTGTTTAGACGTTCCGGCCATGCCGGACGGATCGGCCGCAGCGCTGTATCACAACCCAGGCCACGCTTGCTATGGCCCGGGCATTACTCTTTAGAAATACGCTTTGGCAAAAATGATCCGAATTTGACCGTTAATCGAAACGGTTTGACTTCGGAAAGCCGTTCGGCGGCATCCGGCCTGCCTGCCCACGCGCGCCGATCCAGTCGCGCAGATTGGTCTCGGTGCGCGTCTTCTCGCCCAACCGCCAGGTCAATCCGTCGGCGATGGCGAAGACCCGCGCATCCGACATTCCGCCATCCTTGTAGCGCTGCAGGATCACACCCGCACCGCAGGTCAGTTCCGGAATCTGATCCAGCGGGAAGATCAGCGGCTTGCGCCCGCCACCGATCACCGGACCGTAAAAGCCACCCCGGAAAAGCGGCAGCGCCTTTGTCGAACCGGTTGCACGCGCAGTCGTCGCCGGTGCCTGGTGTTACGCGACCTTTTTATTACATCGAAAGAGAGGCGATTATATATCGTGTGGTCACTTGACCGGAACGCTAATAAATTTCAATATGAAACGGATCATAACTTCAAAGGTTCAATAAAATGTCAAAATATCCATTTTCTGTATCAGTCATTACTTTTGTGTCCGCACTCATTGCGGGTGGTCCGGCCCATGCCGCGGTCCAGGGCTTCGTGGGTCCGTGGGCGCCTACCACGGCAAACGGATTCGAAAACGCCACGCAGAACAACGGTATATTTGCGACCGGGGTGAACCTCGCCGGAGATACGCTCATCTCCTACATCGCCAACGCGGGTGATGTCGGCCATGCAAGCTTTTTCCTTCAAAACTATAGCTACGCCCAAACCCCCGCCATTTTGCTGCCGCAGGGCAATATCAGCTACGATTTCGCGATTACCCTGTTTTCACCGACCGGATTTGTCCAGGAATTCGATGATTTCGGTAATGGCTCGTCGTCTTATAGCTCGGGGGACGTCATCTCCGGCAGCGTGAACTTCAACTACGCTGGCGGCTATTTCGGTTATTTCGGCGTCAACATCGACGATGGCTCGGGCACCGCCTCCGCCACAGTGGTGCTCACCCAATTCGCCGGGCCGAGCGCCATACCTGAGCCTGCATCGCTGCTCCTGCTCGCCACCGCCGGTGCTGGAATTCTCTTGGCCCGCCGCCGCTCCTGAACCGGACGTGGGCGCCTGGGACCGGGGCACGCCTGGGACCAGGGTGCCCATTCCAGTTCAACTGATGGGGCAGGCACTCTGCCCACCTCAGTCGAAACGGTTGGATTTCGGGAAGCCGTTCGGCGGCATCCGGCCGGCCTGCCCCCGATCACCGATCCAGTCGCGCAGATTGGTCTCGGTGCGCGTCTTCTCGCCCAGCCGCCAGGTCAATCCGTCGGCGATGGCGAATACCCGCGCATCCGACATTCCACCATCCTTGTAGCGCTGCAGGATCACGCCCGCCCCGCGGGTCAGTTCCGGAATTTGTTCCAGCGGGAAGATCAGCAACTTGCGCCCGGTGCCGATCACCGCGACATGGTCGCCGACCACCGGCACGCAGATATGTGCCTCCTCGCCGGGCTTCAGGTTCAGGATCGTGCGCCCGGTGCGCTTTTCCGCCAGCAATTCGCTGCCCGCGACCACGAAGCCACGCCCGGTGCTCGACGCGACCAGATACTTTCCCGCCTCGTTGGGGATGAACAATGCGGCGACATCATCCTCGTTGGTCAATTCCGCGAGGACCCGCACTGGCTGGCCATCCCCCCGACCGCGCGGCAGGTCCGCAGCCTTCAGCGTGTAGGCGCGGCCATTCGTGCCGAACAGGCAAAGCCGATCGGTGGTCTGGCAATGTAGAAGAAACTTCAGCCGGTCGCCTTCCTTGAACTTCAGGTCGGCCCCCTCGGCGATATGGCCCTTTACCGCCCGCACCCAGCCCTTGTCCGACAGGATCAGCGTGATCGGCTCGCGCTCGACGAAGGCCTCGTTGCTGAACTCCAGCACCACCGGAACGTCGCCGAGTTCCGTGCGCCGCGCGCCGAGCGGACCGGAGCCGAATTTCTTCTTGGTCTCCTCCAGTTCCTCGGTGATTTTCGCCCAGCGCAGTTTTTCGCTGCCGATCAGTGACTGCAGCTGCTTGCGCTCCTTGGTCAAGGCCGCGTGCTCCTTGCGGATCTCCATCTCCTCGAGCCGGCGCAGGCTGCGCAGGCGCATGTTCAGGATCGCCTCGGCCTGCGCGTCCGACAGCTCGAACCGCTTGATCAGCGCCGGCTTGGGCTGGTCCTCCTCGCGGATGATGCGGATCACCTCATCGAGGTTCAGGTAGACCGCCAGATAGCCTTCCAGCACCTCGATCCGCCGGTCGATCGCCGCCAGCCGGTGGTTGGAGCGGCGCACAAGAACTTCGGCGCGATGCGTCAGCCAGGCCTGCAGCACCTGCTTGAGGTTCATCACTCCCGGGGTGCGGGTGGCATCGAGCACGTTCATGTTCAGCGAGAACCGGCTTTCCAGCGCGGTGGCGCGGAACAGCGTCTCCATCAGCACTTCCGGCTCCACGCCGCGGGCCTTCGGCTCCAGCACCAGGCGCACGTCCTCGGTGCTTTCGTCGCGCACGTCGCCCAGCAGCGGCAGCTTCTTTTCTTCCATCAGCTGCGCGATCTGCTCGATCAGGCGGTTCTTCTGCACCTGGTACGGGATCTCCGTGACCACGATGAACCAGGTGCCGTGCTTGCCCTTCTCGACATTGTATTTGGCGCGCACGCGAAACCCGCCGCGGCCGGTTTCGTAGGCGGACAGGATCGAGGCGCGGTCCTCCACCATCAGCCCGCCGGTGGGGAAATCCGGAC
>CAINEA010000645.1 GCA_903847525.1 uncultured Acetobacteraceae bacterium
ACGGCGACGCCCGCGGCGGTGCCGCGCTTTCCATGCGCGCGATCACAGGCGCGCCGATTAAGCTGACCGGCACCGGCGAGAAGTTGGACGCGCTGGAGGACTTCCATCCCGAGCGCGTGGCCGGCCGTATTCTCGGCATGGGCGACATCGTCGGCCTCGTGGAGCGCGCGGCCGAGACAATCGATCAGGCGGAAGCCGAGAAGCTCGCCAAGAAGATGGCGAAGGGCACCTTCGACCTGGAGGACTATGCCAGCCAGCTGAAGCAGATCGGCAAAATGGGCAGCATCTCCGGCATACTCGGTATGCTGCCGGGGATTTCGAAGGTAAAGGCGCAGATGGCCGACGCCAATCTGGATACCGCGATCTTCAAGCGTCAGGCGGCGATCATTTCGTCGATGACGATCAAGGAAAAGCGCAACCCGGACATCCTGAAGGCAAGCCGCAAGAAGCGCATTGCGGCGGGATCCGGCACATCGGTGCAGGAAGTCAACAAGCTGCTGAAGCAGTTCGATGACATGTCCACGATGATGAAGAAGATGAGCAAGATGGGGCAGAAGGGGCTGATGCGCCAAGGCATGTCCGCCCTGATGCCGAAAGGAATGCCCGGCGGCGGTCGCCGGCCGTTCTGAAGCGAACAACCGAACAATTTCTCAGGAGAAGCTAGAAGATGGGTCTCAAGATCAGGCTTGCCCGCGCGGGTGCGAAGAAGCGCCCTTACTACCACATCGTGATCGCCGACAGCCGCAGCCCGCGTGATGGCCGCTTCATCGAGCGCGTCGGCAGCTATAACCCGATGCTGCCGGCCGAGCACGAGGACCGCGTGCGCCTGCAGGGCGAGCGCATCACCCATTGGGTGAGCCAGGGCGCCGTCGCCACCGACCGCGTGGCCCGCTTCCTCGGCAAGGCCGGCCTGGCGCCGATGCCCGCGTTCCGCGAGCAGCCGCTGCAGTCCGCGCCGAAGAAGAAGGCGCAGGAACGCGCCAAGGCCGCCGCGGCCGCCGCCGGCGAACCAGCCCATATGCCGGACAGCAACATCCTGCTGGGGGTAATCGGGCGGCCGCACGGTGTGCGCGGACTCGTGCATGTCACGAGCTATACCGCCGATCCCGACGACCTGACCGCGTACGGAGTTCTCTCCGACGCGAAGGGGCGGGAGTTCGTGCTGTCCTGGCGCGCCGAAGGTGTTGCCGAGGTGGCCGAGATCGTCGCGGACCGGGCGGTGAAGATCACCGACCGGGAAGGGGCGGCGCGACTGACCAATACGCGCCTGTTCATCGCGCGCGCCAAGCTGCCGCCGGCCGGGGAGGAGGAGTTCTACCTCGCCGACCTGATCGGAACACTGGCGGTGGATGGTACGGGTGCGGCGCTGGGCCGGGTGCGTGTGGTGCATGACTACGGCGCCGGTACGAGCCTGGAGATCGAGCGCGAAAGCGGGGACAGCCTTTTGGTCCCGTTCACGCGCGCTTCGGTGCCGGAGGTCGATTTGGCCGCCGGCCGTCTGGTGGTGAACCCGCCGGACGAGTTTCTCGTGGCCGAACGCCCCGATACTGCCAACTCG
>CAINEA010000646.1 GCA_903847525.1 uncultured Acetobacteraceae bacterium
ATCTGCGACAATCCGTGTGAAATCCGCGTGAATCCGCGTTAAATAGTAGAGGTTAAGCATGCTACTAGTTCCAAGAAAAAATATATTAGTCCCTAAAAAGATGTTCTTCACCAAAGGTGTCGGCACCACCAGCATCGAGAAAAGCGAGATCATCAGCGACCTGCTGAAGAAGAAGAAGGTGCCGCACGCGGTGCTGAACGCCCGCTTCCACGAGCAGGAGGCCACCATCGTCTCCCAGGCCGGCGCGCCGGGCGCGATCACCATCGCCACCAACATGGCCGGCCGCGGCACCGACATCAAACTCGGCGGCAATGTCGAGATGCGGGTGAAGACCGAGCTCGCCGCGATCGCCGATCCCACCCTGCATGCGGCCAAGGAAGCCGAGATCCGTGCCGAGGTCGGCCGCGCGCATGACGCCGTGATGGCGTCCGGCGGATTGCTGGTGGTCGGCACCGAGCGGCATGAAAGCCGGCGCATCGACAACCAGCTTCGTGGCCGGTCCGGCCGGCAGGGCGATCCCGGCGGGTCGCGCTTCTTCCTGTCGCTGGAAGACGATCTGATGCGCATCTTCGGGTCCGACCGCATGGGCGGAATGTTGCAGCGCCTGGGCCTGAAGGAGGGCGAGGCGATCGTCCATCCCTGGATCAACAAGGCGCTGGAGAAGGCGCAGAAGAAGGTCGAGGCGCGCAACTTCGACACCCGCAAGAACGTGCTGAAATACGACGACGTGATGAACGCCCAGCGCAAGGAGGTCTATGCCCAGCGCCGCGAGTTCATGCGTGCGGACGACGTGGCCGAGACCGTGGCGGAGATGCGCTCGGAGATCATCCACTCCATGGTCTCCCGCCGCGTGCCGGAAAAGGCCTTCTCCGAGCAATGGCAGCTGGCGGATTTGGCTGAGGATCTGCGCCGGATACTGGGCATGGACCTGCCGGTGGAGGAATGGGGCCGCGAGGAGGGGATCGACGAGACCCATCTGCGCGAGCGCATTGAAACCGCAGCGGACAGCATGATGGCCGCCAAGGCGGCGAATCTCGGTCCCGAGCTGATGCGCTATATCGAGAAATCGCTGCTGCTGCAGGTGCTGGACGCGGTCTGGAAGGAGCATCTGCTGGCGCTGGACCATCTGCGCCAGGGCATCGGCCTGCGCGCCTATGGCCAGCGGGACCCGCTGAACGAATACAAGAGCGAGGCCTTCGCGTTGTTCAACGCAATGCTGGACGAGTTGAAAGAGCGCGTGACCATGATGCTGTCGCGCGTCGAACTGGCGCCGCCCGAGCCGGCTGAGCCCGATTTCAGCCGCACGATCGAGAACCACCCGGAACCCGAGCCGATTATGGCGGAATACGGCGCCGGCGGCACGGCATTGCTGTCGGCCGCACCGGCCCGCGCCGCACTGGCCGATCCCAACGATCCTTCCACCTGGAGCCAAACGCCGCGCAATGCGGCATGCCCTTGCGGGTCGGGGACGAAGTACAAGCACTGCCATGGGCGGCTTTGATCAGAATCTACAGCGCCTGATTGTGGTGTAGGCTGAGCGAGCCGTCCGACGGGGAATAGGCGCCTGCCATGACGATGTCGCTCCGCCCGCCGGCCGAATTTTCTCCGCCCTCGCCAGGGTCGGAAGAGCCCCTGTGGCGGAAGATGACTGCGGCCGACCTGCCGGCGGTCGAAACGATCGGTAGCACGGTTCATCCCGACCTGCCGGAAGATCCCGCTGTTTTCGCAGAAAGGCTGAACCTCTACCCGGATGGCTGCTGGGTCGTGCAAATTGATGATGCGATCGCCGGCTATGCGGTTAGTCACCCTTGGCGACTGGGACCGCCGCCGAAGCTGAACTCGCTCCTGAACCGGCTGCCGCATGCCCCAGACAGCTTTTACATCCACGACCTTGCGCTGGTTCCGCTGGCCCGGGGGACCGGTGCCGGCAGCAGGCTTGTGCACAGGCTGGTGGAACAGGCGAGGCGGGAACATCTGCACCGAATGTCGCTAGTTGCGGTGAACGGTTCATACGGCTTCTGGCAGCGCCATGGATTTCACGCTGCCGATGATGCGGCGATCACCCAGAGCCTGGGAAGCTATGGCGACACGGCCTGTTGGATGGTCCGGGAAATCTGACCCGTTCCGAACGGATGGCCGGTCAGGAACCCAACACCTGGATTTCCGTAAGCCCGCCAGCCAGCAGGCGCCGGAGGTCCGGTAATCGCAGCGCGATGCAGCCTTCGGTCGGGGGCAGGTCGGGCCGGGCGACATGCAGGAAAATCGCCGATCCCGCTTTGCGCACCACCGGTGCATCGTTCCATCCGAGCACGCCGATCATGTCGTAGGCCCCATCCCCTCGCCACAGCGCCTCATGCCGGGCTGGATGCGGCAAACGCACCATACGATTGTAATCGGAATGGGTGGGGTCGTCGCACCAGCCATCCTCCGGCGCCAGCGGTTCCGCCGGCACGGCGCAGTCGGGGCGGCCGACACGGTCGGCACGGAAAAGCACGCGGCGCAGCTGCAACAGGCCAACCGGAGTTGCCTCGTCGCCTTCTTCCTTATGCACGCGAACGCCGGCGCGCCCGAGTGCAGCGCGATACTCGTCGCGTCCCATCACCAGCCGTCCGTCCGGGTAAACCACCGCTTGCACGCGATCAGTCCAACATATGGCCGAAGCGTTCCGCTTTGGTGGCGAGGTAGTGGTCGTTGACGCCGTTGGGAGCGAAGGAATGCGACTCGCGGCCTTCGATCTGCACGCCGCAGGCGGCCAGAGCCGATAGTTTGTCCGGGTTGTTGGTCAACAACCGGATACGCGTGATGCCGAGGCTGTCGAGCATGGTGGCGGCTACCATGAAGTTGCGCTCATCCGCGCCCCAGCCGAGGGCCCGGTTGGCGTCCAGCGTATCCAGGCCACGATCCTGCATCGCATACGCGCGCAGCTTGTTCACCAGGCCGATGCCGCGCCCCTCCTGGGCCAAATACAGCAGCACGCCCGCACCGTCTTCGGCCATGCGCGCGATCGCGCCACGGAGTTGCTGGCCGCAATCGCAGCGCAGGCTGTCCAGCAGGTCGCCGGTGAAGCATTCGGAATGGACGCGCACCAGCGGCGCATCGGCGTCCTCCGGGCGGCCAACCAGGATGGCGAGATGCTCAATCCCTGCGTCCGGAGCGCGAAAGGCGACGATCCGCGTGTGTTCGGACGATCGCAGCGGCACTTCCGCTTCCGCCACAGGACGCAACCCGAGCGCGGAGGCATTCGGGTAGGCCAGCACGTCGGAGGCTTCGACCGCCAACAACTGCCGGCTGCCGACCGCGTCCAGCGCCGCCTGTCCGGCAGGGGCGGCGAGAACCGCCGGCAGCAACCGTGCCAGTTTCACCAGCGCCAAGGCGCCTTGGGCCAACTGCGGCAGAGCGGTCTGCGCCGGTTGGTCCGGCAGCATCTGTTCAACGGTCGGATCCGCGAGGCTGAGCAGCGTCTCGGGCGCCAGCAAACGCTCGGACAGGGCCAATGCCACGGCGGGAGCATTCTGCGGCACCGGGCGTTGCAGCACAGCCGCGGCGCGCATCGGAGCCAACAGCAGCACCGCTGCGCCGGCCGCAAGAGTGGCCAACTCGTGCAGTGTCGACGCACTGGCGGTTTCAGCTGCCAGCAGCAGGAGCGGAGCATCTCCTGTCAGCAGCACCGGTGTGCCCCGCCTCAGTTCGGCGATCGCACGGTGGACACCGCGCACACGCAGCACAGAGGCGTCCGGCCCGGTAGGCGCGTGAACGGCCAGCCTTCCCACGGGGTCGATTACGGCGGAGCCAGTACCAGAAGGAGAGATTCGGTTCATTTGTTCTCGTTACACGGGACCAGAGTGGCCAAGGGACGTATCACTACACCGAACTCATCACACTTATAGCCACTTCGGTGCGGCAAGGACTATATGGCTGGCATGCGGGCTTGTCGCGGGGTGACTCACAAGGATGTGAGCATGCTCTGGAGCATTGCAAGGATACGCAGGCCGTTGTCTGCTACGTGTCACCTAGGCCACAAGCTACAGACTTCAATGGACAAGTCGATTGAACGGACCGCAGCCCCTGATAAACGACCGACCGGATAATTCCGGTGGAGCGATCCTGACGCCAACGACCCGGGCGCCAGACAGGGCGTGGCACCAAAACAATGTGTGGTGAATGGGAACCGGCGGACCCTCCCGTCGATTTTCAATTACCGCCCTCTAGTGACCAAGGAGTGTTCTATGGCAGGTGAACGGCCCATTCTGATCGTCGATGATGATCGAGCGCTGCGCGTCACCTTAGTGGAGCAGCTGACCATGGATGGCGAGTTTGCCGCGACGGAAGCGGCGTCCGTCGCGGAAGCCGAGGCGGCGATCGCCAGCAAGGACGCCCGATTCGACGCCATTATCCTGGATGTCGGGCTTCCGGACGGCGATGGAAGGGATCTCTGCATCCGATTGCGACAGCAGGGCGTCAAGGTGCCGATCATTATCTTGACCGGCTCGGATGAGGAAATGGACGTGGTCCGCGGCCTCGATTCAGGCGCCAACGATTATATCTCCAAGCCCTTCCGCCTGGCTGAGTTGCTGGCACGGGTGCGCGCCCAGTTGCGGATCTTCGAGAACAGCGAGGATGCGGTTTTCAAGATCGGCCCGTTCATCTTTCGCCCATCGGCCAAGCAATTGGTCGAGCCGGCGAAGAATCGCCGCATCCGCCTGACCGAGAAAGAAGCCGCAATCCTGAAGTTTCTGTATCGCGCCGGACCGAAGCCGGTCGCTCGCCAAGTGCTGCTCAACGAGGTGTGGGGCTACAACGCCGCCGTCACCACCCACACGCTGGAAACGCATATCTATCGGCTGCGCCAGAAAATCGAGCCAGACCCGTCCAACAGCCGCCTTCTGCTGACCGAAGGCGGCGGCTATCGCCTCAATCCCGAAGGCGTGCCGGCAGCGGCATAGCCGGAGTGGCCAGGGCTGAAGTTTCGCCCCAGCCTATAGCGCCAGTTCGACGCATACCGGGACGTGGTCGGAGGCCTGGGTCCAGTCGCGGGCGTCTGTCAGGATCGTGTGGCTAGCCAGTTTGCCCTGCAGGTCCGGCGTTACCCAGACATGGTCCAGCCGCCGGCCGCGGTTCGATACCCGCCAGTCGCGGTTGCGATAGGACCACCAGGTAAACACCTTCTCCTCCGACGGCACGAAATGGCGGATCGCGTCGATGAAGCCGGTCTGCTGCCAGCCGAGCAGGCCTTCGGTTTCCGGCGGCGTGTGGCTGACCACATTCAGTAGCTGCTTATGGCTCCAGACATCGTGTTCCAGCGGCGCTATATTGAGGTCGCCCACGATCACCGAACGCTGCAGCCGGTCCCTCCCGGCGAACCAGGCGGTGGCCTCGGCGACGAAATCCAGCTTGTGGCCGAATTTCACGTTCAC
>CAINEA010000647.1 GCA_903847525.1 uncultured Acetobacteraceae bacterium
CTTAGCGGGAGCCGAGCAATGGCCAATGATATCGAGCCGGTGATTGGCATCATCGGCGGCTCTGGTCTGTACGATATCGAGGGGCTTAAGAATAAAAGCTGGCGTCCGGTGGCGACTCCCTGGGGAACGCCTTCGGACGAACTGCTTTTCGGCGAACTGGACGGCGTGCGCTGCGTGTTCTTGCCCCGCCACGGCCGCGGCCACCCGATTTCGCCGACACACCTCAACTATCGCGCCAATATCGACGCCCTGAAACGTTCCGGCGTTACCGACATTCTCTCGCTGTCCGCGGTCGGCAGCCTGAAGGCTGAACTGCCGCCCGGGCATTTCGTGATCGTAGACCAGTTCATCGACCGTAGTTTCGCCCGCGAAAAGAGCTTCTTCGGCGAAGGCATCGTCGCTCACGTATCGATGGCCCATCCGGTCTGCCCGCGCATCGGAGATATCGCGGAACATGCCGCCCGCGATCTCGGCCTGCCGGTGACCCGCGGCGGAACCTACATGGTGATGGAGGGCCCGCAATTCTCCACCAAGGCCGAAAGCGAGCTGTATCGCTCCTGGGGCTGCAGCGTGATCGGCATGACCAACATGCCCGAGGCCAAACTCGCGCGCGAAGCGGAGATTTGCTACGCGACTTTCGCGATGGTCACCGATTTCGACTGCTGGCACCCCGACCACGACCACGTGACCGTCGATACCGTGGTCAAGGTGCTGCTCGACAACGCCGAGAAGGCGCGTGAACTGGTCAAGAGTGTGGTTCCCACCCTGGGTCAGAAGCGTGGTCTGTGCCCGGCCGGATGCGACCGGGCGTTAGACTATGCGATCATTACCGCTCCTGGCCAGCGCGATCCTGCCATGGCGGCGAAATTGGATGCGGTCGCCGGCCGGGTGCTCTAACCCTTCAGCCGCTCGAGCAATCCGCCCAGCGACGCAAGCCAATCCTGGCTTTCGTCGCTCTCCGCCCAAAGATCCTGCAACTCCGACGGTTCGTTCAGGACCTTCCGCATTGCGGCGTGCGCCTTGGTCAGCAGATCGCGGGTCGGGAGTACGCTCAGGCGCTCGACCCAGTCCCGAAGTATATTGGGCAGTTCTCCGTCACCATGCCCGGCGGCATGCGCCGCAAGTTCGGCCGCTGCGATGGCCTCTTCCACATCGGAGGCGTCCAACTCGTCCGGCTCGGCGGCAAGCAGGTTGTCCAGAATGCCCTCGACCAGTGCGAAATCGCCGGACTGGGCGCATTCTATCGCCCAGTCCGCCGCCGCGTCGTTCTCGAAGCTACCGGGACCCCAGGCTCCCAAGTTTCAGGCGCCGATCCGAAATCGTTAGCCGATGCCCTCGAACAGCGCGGTGCTGATATAGCGCTCGGCGAAGGAGGGGATGATAGTCACGATCAGCTTGCCCGCCATCTCCGGCCGCTTGGCCAGCTTCAAGGTCGCGGCCAAGGCGGCGCCGGAGGAAATGCCGACGGGAATGCCCTCGGTCACGGCCAGCCGCCGCGCGGTGGCGATGGCGTCGTCGTTGGAAACCTGCAGAACCTCGTCATAGGCGTGCGTGTCCAGGATCTCCGGCACGAAGCCGGCGCCGATGCCCTGGATCACGTGCGGGGAATGTTTCCCGCCCGACAGCACCGGGCTCAGTTCCGGCTCCACCGCGAAGATCTTCAGTTCCGGCCGGCGCGGCTTCAGCGCGTGCGACAGGCCGGTGATCGTGCCACCGGTACCGACGCCGGCAACGATCACGTCCACCATGCCCGCGGTGTCGTACCAGATCTCCTCGGCCGTGGTGTGCTCATGGATTTCCGGGTTGGCGGGGTTACCGAACTGGTTGGCCAGCACCGAGCCAGGGATCTCCGCCAGCAGCTCCATCGCCTTCTTGTTTGATCCGGTGATGCCCTCCGCGCGCGGCGTCAGTTCCAGCCGTGCTCCCAGATAGGCCAGCATCTTCCGCCGTTCGATGGACATACTGTCCGGCATGGTCAAGATCAGCTTGTAGCCGCGGGATGCGCACATGAATGCCAGCCCGATGCCGGTATTGCCCGACGTCGCCTCGATCACCGTCCCGCCCGGCTTGATCTTGCCCTGCGCTTCCAGGTCCAGGATCATGTTCACCCCGATCCGGTCCTTCACGCTGGCGATCGGGTTGAAGAACTCAAGTTTCAGGCAGATGTCGGCCTGAATGCCGTCTTCTTCCGTGATCCGGGGGATACGCACCAGCGGCGTGTTGCCGATCGTCTCGGCGATGCTGTCATAGATGCGGCCGCGATGCGGGCGGTCGAGAACGATCGGCTTCTGGCTCATCGGAGATTTCCTTGCATTGGCTCGGCTTGCATTGGCTTCGTGGTCGCCGATCATGCAGATTTCTTCTCCAGCCGCCAGCTACATCAAAAATAAAAGAAAATATTACTCTTCTCTGCGGCGATTGTGGAAATTGTTCTACTCTGCCGCCATCCGCTGGGGTTCGACCATTCCGGCCGCCGCCTGCAGGTCGACCGACAGCAGGCGCGACACGCCGCGTTCCTGCATCGTCACCCCGTACAGCCGGTCCATCCGCGCCATCGTCAGCGGGTGATGCGTCACCACCAGGAAGCGGGTCGAGGTCTCCCGCACCATGTCTTCCAGCAGGTTGCAGAACCGCTCCACATTGGCGTCATCCAGCGGCGCGTCCACCTCGTCCAGCACGCAGATCGGCGCCGGGTTGCAGCGGAACACCGCGAAGATCAGCGACAATGCGGTCAGCGCCTGTTCGCCACCGGAAAGCAGCGACAGCGTCGCCAGCTTCTTGCCCGGCGGCTGGGCGTAGATCTCCAGCCCTGCCTCCAGCGGATCGTCGGACCCGACCAGCGCCAGATGCGCCCGTCCGCCGCCGAACATGCGGGTGAACAATTGCTGGAAATGCCTGTCGACCTCCTGGAACACATTGTTCAGCCGCTCGCGGCCCTCGCGGTTCAGGTGGCCGATCGAACCGCGCAGCTTAGCGATCGCCGCCGACAATTCGTCGCGCTCGGCGATGATCGTGGCGATGGTCTTCTCCACCTCGTCCGCCTCGATTTCCGCCCGCAGATTGACCGGACCCATCTCCTCGCGTTCCTTCAACAGGCGCTCGAGCTTGCGGCGGGCCTTGTCCTCGGTCTCGGGTGCGATCTCCGCCGGCGGGTCGGGCAACTTGAGCCTCATCAACCTAACCCAGAAGGCGAACGCGAACTCGACCTGGA
>CAINEA010000648.1 GCA_903847525.1 uncultured Acetobacteraceae bacterium
CGCTATGATGCCGCGGCTTCTCTGGGCAGGCGTCCGCACCACGCCCATGCCATACCGGTTGCTCAAGCTGGCCGATATTTATGTTTGAGCGGGACAACGATCAGTCAAGAAAACTGGCTGAGAAAAGTGCGTAAACAGGTCGATCTTTGGTTGGCCGGCGATCTCGCTGCACGGACCGTCATACCCGGAAGATCGTAGGTGGTGCCAGCGATGTCTGGGGTGGCAGGCGAAGCGGCGATTCGGCCGGGTGTCAGTTTCATGCGCGCCGAAACGCTGGAAAGCGCCGACGCGGCGCGCCGCTGTCTGGCGCGCCCGGTAGATTTCGAGCGTGTTGGCGCGCGATTGCGGGCTCTTGATCCACCTTTCGTGGTAACCTGCGCGCGTGGAAGCTCTTCGCATGCCGGCACTTTCTTGCGCGTGCTGATCGCGCAACGCCTTGGCCTGACCGCTGCCGCGGCGATGCCTTCCGTGGCATCGATATATCGGTGGCCGCAGCGTCTGCGCGGCGCTCTGTATGTCACCATTTCGCAATCGGGCCGTAGCCCCGATCTGATCGCTTGCGTCGAACAGGCGCGTGCGGCCGGAGCCCTGACACTGGCCTTGGTGAACGACACGGCGTCGCCCTTGGCATCTGCCTGCGAATTGGTGCTGGATATCGCCGCGGGACCGGAACAGAGCGTTGCCGCAACCAAAACCGTGGTGGCGAGCCTGACCGCGGTATTGGCGCTGGTGGATGCATGGCGACCGGTCCCATCGACCCATGCCGTACTGGCGGCATTGCCGGAACGGCTGGCCGCGGCGGCTTCGCTTGACTGGTCGGCCCTGATATCGGCGCTCGCCTGTGTCGACCGCATTTTTACCGTTGGCCGCGGGCCGGCGCTTGGCATCGTAAACGAAGCGGCACTGAAACTATCGGAGGTTTGCGGGATCGCTGGCCTGGCTTTCAGTGCGGCCGAGTTGGTGCATGGACCGATGGCGTTGGTTGGGCCCCGCTTTCCGGTACTGGCGTTGCTACAGGATGATGCCAGCCGCCCCCATAGCGTGGCGTTCCTGAGTACTCTCACCGCGCGCGGCGCGCCGGTCCTGGCCGCCGGGGGCCGTGTCGCCGGCGCCGTGGCCTTGCCAATTCTTCCGCCCATGCGGGCCGATGCGGACCTGCTGCCCATGCTGGTCTCGTTCTATCTCGCAGCAGAAGCGGTGGCCCGGGCGCGCGGAATGAATCCGGACCATCCCCCCAGCCTGCACAAAATCACCCAGACCATCTGAACGGCCTCGGCGGAGAGGTGGGTGAGCCGAGCCCTCCCACCGGCGATCCACCGCGCCGTGTTCCGATCCGGCGTGTGCGAGGTGGGGCCTGCCAGCCGATATCGGCCATCCAGCCCGCATCGGTCCCGGGACATGGCTTGTTCAGGCCGGTTGTCTGCCCGCATAGTCGCGCCTGAGGAAACGGGAAACGATCCATGCAAAATGCCGTTCTGACGGCTGATCAGACAACTGGCTCAGCCCCCGTGGGTGCGCCACACGCCGATATACCGCGAGCCTGGGCCATTCTGATCGCCCTGCTGCTCATCAACCTGCCGACCGGCACATTGTACGCGTTCAGCGTCTTCATCCCGTATTACGAGGCGCTGCATCATGTTTCACGCGCCACGCTGGCGACGATATTCTCGGTGTCCACGATCGGCTTCACCATCGGCATGTTGATGGGGCCGGTCTGCTATCGCTGGGCCAGCCCGGCGCGGCTGGTGCTCGGTTTCGGGTCGCTGATCGCGACTGGCTGGGCGCTGGCCGCGCTGGCGCCGGACCTGGTGGTCCTCGCGATCGCCTATGGCCTGTTGTTCGGGCTCGGGGGCGGATTTTGCTACAATCTGCTGGCACAGATGCTGAATCTCAGCGTGTCACCACGCCGGCGCGGAATGGCCAACGGGGTGCTCACCGCCTCCTTTGCGCTTGGAGCGGCGCTGTTCGCACCGCTTTGCGGCCTGGCGCTGAAGCAATACGGGCTGCGGCCGACGCTGTTCGGCATGGCCGGCATCACCCTGACCGCGACGCTGCTGGCGAGTGGGCTGATCGCCAGTGCCCGTGTCAGCCTGCGCAGCGCCGCCAGCCTGCTGGGTGGGGCGCAATCCAGCCAGCCGGCCCGCACTTTTCCGCTGATGTGGATGGGCTTCGCGCTTGGCGCCGGTGTCGGGCTGCTCAGCCTGTCGAGCGCCGCGCCGATTGTGGCGAGTTATGGCGGGCAACTCACGCAGTCACTGCTCGGTACCGCGACGGTAGCGATGGCTGCAACCATCGGGCGTCTGGTCGGAGGGGGCCTGTCTGACTTGTTGCCGGTGAAAGCGATCATCGTTGGGGCGCATGCGGTGGGTGCCGCGGCCATGGGGGCCCTGCTGATGTTTCCCTCTTCCGGTATGGCGATCGGCGCAATGTCGCTGGCTTGCTTCGGCTATGGACTGCTGTCGGGCAGTTACGCTGCCAGTGTGGCGCGGTATTTCGGCCCTGGCCTGTTCGGGCGCATGTCGGGGCGTCTGTACACCGCCTGGGGCCTGGCCGGCATAGTTGGCCCCTGGGTCGCGGGCTCGTCGTTCGACCGCACCGGTGGCTATCAGGCGGCCATCGTGATCGGCGGCTGCGCCATGGCGGCGGGTGCGGTTCTGAGCCTGGCGTTGCCGCCCGCACCGGCGCCGAGCCGCACCCGGTAGCCGCGTCGACGCGGCGAATGTATAGACCAGGACGAGCAAAAGGGACCCGCGCATGACCGAACAGACCGTGATCGCCCGCAAGGATGGCCGCATTGGGCGGATTCTGATGAATCGGCCGAAGGCATTGAACGCGCTGGATATCGAGATGATCCGCGGCATCGCCGTTGCCTTGGAGCAGTGGCGCGACGACCCGCATGTTCATGCCGTGGTGATCGAGGGTGCGGGAGAACGCGCGTTCTGCGCCGGCGGCGACATCATCGCCGTGCGTCAGGCCTCGATGGATGGCCGGCGCAAGGACGTGGAGGCGTTCTTTGCCGAGGAATACGCGCTCAACCAGATGATCGCGACCTATCCCAAGCCCTATATCGCGCTGATCGACGGCATCTGCATGGGTGGCGGTATCGGCGTTTCCGTGCATGGCGCCTATCGCGTCGCCAGCGAGCACGCGATGTTCGCTATGCCGGAAACCGCGATCGGCTTCTTCCCGGATGTCGGTGCCAGCTACTTCCTGCCGAGGCTGCCAGGGACGGTCGGGATGTACTTGGCCCTGACCGGGGCCCGCGTGCTGGGCGCGGATGCGGTGCATGCCGGACTTGCCACCCATTTCGTGCCACGGGACAAGATGGTCGGGCTTTCGGCGGTGCTGGCGAAGGAAGGCCTGGCGGCTCTGGGTCAATTCGCTGAGGCCGCGCCGACCGGTATGCTGGTCGCGCAGCACGCCGCCATCGAGCGTTGCTTCAACGTCGGCAGCGTGCCGGAGGTATTCCGGCACCTGGAGAATCAAGGCGGCGAATGGGCCGAGGCGACGTTGAAGACGCTGCGCGGCGTATCGCCATCCGCGCTGTTCTGGTCGATGAAGCTGATCCGTGAGGGGGCCGATCAGACGCTGGCGCAGTGCCTTGCCACGGAACTGAAACTGACACGCACCGTGACCACCCACCCGGATTTCCTGGAAGGCGTGCGCGCCATGGTGGTGGACAAGGACCGCGAGCCGAAATGGCAGCCGGCGCGGATCGAGGACGTCGATTCCGCCGGGATCGCAAAGATGTTCGCCTGACGCAGCCCGGACCCGCGCCGGCGGGACGATAAAACCTTCGGCGCGAGCCGGGCGATTGTGAAAAGCTGCCGCAAAACGTCCGAGGCAGATATGGCGATCGCACCAGCCGGCAACGGCAGTTCTGATAGTATCGAGACGCGTCAGTCCTGGGTGGTTGCCTGGATCGCCCTGGCGATCCTGTCGCTTTCCTATGGGGCGCCGCTGGTGGCTGTGGTGGCGCTGAAGCCGATTGCCGCGGAACTGGATACTGCCCGTTCTGCGCCGGCCATCGCCGGGTCGCTTGCCTATCTCGGGTCCGGTCTCGGCGGGATTCTGATGGGCTGGCTGTCGGAGCGGATCGGCGTGCGGGCGGTGGTGATGTCCGGGTCCATCATGGTTTGCCTCGGCCTGTATGTTGCCAGCAGCGGCGGACTGACCAGCCTTTATCTTGGCTATGGCCTGCTCGTCGGGCTGGTCGGCACGTCCGGCATGTTCGCGCCGCTGATGACCTACGTGACCCGCTGGTTCGACCGCAAGCGCGGCACCGCGGTGGCGCTGATTTCGTCCGGCCAGTACATCGCCGGCGTCATCTGGCCGGCGCTGTTTCAGGTGGGGATCGAGCGCGCCGGCTGGCGGCAGACGATGGCGACCTATGGGCTGTTCGTGGTCTGCACCGTTCTGCCGCTGGCGTTGATATTCCTGCGCCGCCCGCCCGAGTATGCCGCTGCCGGTGCCGCCGGGTCGGGGCCGGCCTCCGGGCGGCCGGTACTAGGGCTGAACCCGAACCTGGCGCTTGGCATCCTGGCAACCGCGACCTTCTTCTGCTGCGTGACGATGTCCATGCCGTTGCAGCATCTTGTGGCGTTCTGTAGCGATCTCGGCTTCACCGCCTCGCACGGGCCCGCGATGCTGTCGCTGTTGCTGGCCTGCGCCTTCCTCAGCCGGCAGTTCTGGGGCTGGCTGGCGGACCGGATCGGCGGACTGCGCACGGTGCTCGCCACGTCCGTGTGCCAGGCCCTGGCGATGAGCCTTTTCCTGACGACGCAGACCGAATTCGGGCTGTTCACCATCTCCGCCATTTTCGGTTTCGGCTTCGCCGGCCTGATCCCGGGCTATGTGCTGACGGTGCGCGAACTGTTCCCCGCGCGTGAGGCTAGCTGGCGGGTGCCGGTCATCCTGTTCCTGGGCCTGACCGGCATGGCCACTGGCGGCTGGCTGGCCGGGGCGATGTACGATTATTTCGGATTCTACGCGCCGGCCTTTCTTGCCGGAATCGTCGCCAATGTGGCTAATCTGGCGCTGGTCGGTTCGCTGGTCTGGCGCAGCCGGTCGAGCGGATACCGTCCCGTATTCGCGTGATCCGGCATTCGTGTAACCATCGGCAAGGAACCTGGCATGGCGGAATTCATCTGCACCACCTGCGGCGCCCAGTATCCCACCTCCGACACGCCGCCTTCGGGGTGCCGGATCTGCCAGGACGAACGCCAGTATATCGGCGCGCTCGGCCAGGGCTGGAGCATGCTGGCGCTGATGCGACGCAACCATTTCTGCAATTTCCGGCAGATGGAGCCGGGGCTGATGGGAATCGGCGTGGTGCCGCAGTTCGCCATCGGCCAGCGCGCGCTGCTGGTGCGCCACCCGGCGGGCAACGTGCTGTGGGACTGCATTCCATTCCTCGACGACGCGGCGATCGAGATCGTCCAGGCGCTCGGCGGCATCCGCACCATCGCCATCTCCCATCCACATTACTATACTGCGATGGCCGAATGGGCGCGGGCGTTCGGTGCGACGATCCTGCTGAACGCGGCCGACCGGCAATGGGTGACCCGGCCCGATCCTGCGGTGCAGTTCTGGGATGTCCCCACGCACGAAATCGCGCCGGGGCTGACCCTGATCAACTGCCCCGGACATTTCACAGGTGGAGCGGTTCTGCATTGGGCTGAGGGCGGACGTGGCAAGGGGGCGGTATTGTCGGGCGATATTCTGCAGGTGATGCCGGACAAGAAGCTGAGCTTCATGCGCAGCTACCCGAACATGATCCCGCTCGATGCCTCCACCGTGCGGCGCATCGCCGAAACCATGCAGCCATGGGCGTTCGATACGATCTACGGCGCGTTCCACGAACGGGTGATCACTCCCGATGCGAAGGCGGTGCTGGACTTTTCGGTGCGACGCTACCTGGCAGCGGTGACGGCTCCGCCGGTCGATCCCGGGTGAAGGGAAGAAAGGCCATGGGCTCCGCCCCATAGGCGCGAATCTAAGGCTTGGGTGGTTACGGCTGGGTATGATTCTCGTGTGGGATGGCAAAACCATCTTTTTTGCTGTCCGGCATCTGGACATCGCTGGTCAGGACCATCGGGGGCATCGTGGACCTC
>CAINEA010000649.1 GCA_903847525.1 uncultured Acetobacteraceae bacterium
GGGCTGCACGTCCCCGATTGGCATCGGACATTCGATTACGTCATGCGCCGGACGTTAGATGAACTCGTGAATAGCTTCACTTCCGAAGAAGATGCCAAGGCCGCGCGCGACCGACTCAATCCTGAGCGGGATCGGCTGTTCGTCGTGAAGGACAGATCGAGCATGTGGACGCTGGTCAAAGGCCGGCTGCGCGGAGTTGCGGCCCAGCGGGCGGCTGTGCTGTCAGGGGACCGGTCATGACCATATCCCGCACCAAAGCCAGGCTGGTGATCCAGGACTATCAGAAGCTCGGCGGAAAATTCAAATTCTCCGATCGGATGACGCAGGAAGAGGCCGCCGGCATTTATGCCGCTGCGCTGCGCGATCCAAAAATAATTACGGAGCTCAAAAATAAGACGGACCCGCTGCATGACCACGTCCGCTATGAGGCGGATGTTATTCTGCACTTCATGGCCGAGCACCCGCAGGCCGAAGGCCAGCCGGCTGCCTGGCCGGAGCGGGCGGCCTTGGATATCGAGCCTGTTCCGGAGAACCGTTTCGGTGCGGCGCATCCCGAGGATGCGCTGGAGATTCTTGTTTGGGCAAAAACCAAGCCGTTTTTCGTTGAGGCGCTCAACGATCCCAGCAATCCCGAGCATGCCGAAGTATCCGCGCAGGTGGGCGAGCTGCTGGCCGTTGTCGGCCGGCCTCTGCCGGCCGGCGCGGAAGCCAATGGCGCGGAGCCAATCGCAGACCTGAAGGCCGAGATCGGCGCGGCGATGGCCGATCCCGCATACCACGATCGAAGCTCGGTCGGGCACCAGGCGGCGGTGGATCTGGTCGAGAGGCTACACGCCAAGGCATATCCGCGCGCGGATCAATCCGCAGGCACCACGGATCAATCATCGCCTGCGGTCGCGCCTATGGCTCGTGTCGCCGAGTTGCAGCGCGGCCCGGCGTATCTGGACAAGCGCCATCCTGACCACGAGGCGACGATCGCCGCCATCTCCGCAGAGTATCAGCGGCAATATCCCGCGACGCCGGAGCCGGTGGCAGCGGCCCCGGCCGCCGCGCCTGCCTTCATGGCGAAGGATGATCCTCGCTTGGCCGACTTCCAGGCCCGCATGGCCCAGGCCGTTCGGCGGACCGACCTGCCGCCCATGTCGCCGCTGGCCAAGGCTGAGCACTTAAGCCGGCAGCCGGCCTATCATAACGCGGCTGATCCCGGGCACGCCGCCGCCGTGCACGAAGTCGAAAGCGCCTATGCGGCGGCATACCCTGAACCGGCGCCCGCGAGCGATGGCGGCGGCGAATAGCAACCCCTAACAGAAAGGAAGTTACCTATGTCAACCATTGAATCTGGAACGCGGTCTTGGCAGAATATACAGCAGTCTGTGCGGACGAGTTCTAGAAGCTACACAAGAAACTACTCGCGCGACGTTGGCATGACGAAATTAGCCACGGGAACCTGTACATTCAACCAGGGCGCCGGCACTATCACCCTTGCTGGCGCCCTCGGGGCTTTCCAGTTCAACGATGATGTGCTGATCGAAAGCCAGGGTCTCAACTCGGGTTTTTTCCGCGTCACGACCACGTCTGCGAATACGCTTGGGCTCTGGCCAGCCCCGCAGACGGAAACGGTAACCGCAACGATCCGGGCCGCCTGACATGGTCTACGCGCTGCCGGCCAACCAGATGGGCGCCAAGATTGCCGAGGTCTACCAAACCCAGGTGGCCATCACGCCCGCTGATAATGCGGCGATTGGGCCTTTCGTGGCGCTATGGGTCGGCGGCGCTGGCAACGTCACGCTCTGCCCCCGCAACAGCACGACGCCGGTGCTCTACACCGCGATACCGGCCGGCACGCTGCTGCGAGTGGCGCTGCAAGGCGTGAATGCGACAGGCACCACAGCCACATCGCTGGTCGGTCTGGGCTAATAATCGATCAAGCCGAAACTATCCGGCTTTCGTAAAGGATTGTCCGCTTGGAAACTACAGGCGAGCCAGGCGGGGACAACGGGCCCATGAAGGCCAACGGCAAGCGCGGTCTGCGTGCCGCGATCGTGAACGCGAAGCATTTCGGCGGAGGTAATAGGGTGCGCCAGCTCGAGGTTGAGCTTGACCCGCGGAACCCCTGGGCTATCGCAAATTCCTATCTCCTTCATGAATGCAGGTCCGACAATCTCCGCACCCTTTGCTACTGGCGGGATGGCTTCTGGCGATGGGAAGCTGAAGGTGGGTGGCAGCCGTTATCTGAGCAGGGCTTGCGAGATGATCTGTATCCTTGGCTGGCAGCGGCAAAGGAACGCTCTCGCTCGGATGATCTGATCCCGTTCAAGGCCAACCGAGAACGAGTTACGCATGTCATCGACGCGCTGCGCTCCGCGTCGCCCCTGTCGGCCGATATTGAGCCGCCGTGCAACCTGGTGCTCGATCCGCAGTCTGGAAAGCTGTTCGGCTCCAAGCCACCAACGAGCATTTTTATGGTGCCGGTCGGCAATGGGCATCTGGAAATCGGCGGTTTGGTTCTCTCGCCGCCTAGCCCACGGTATTTCGTCACGCATGCCACGCCGATCCGGTGGATGGATGAGCCGCCGGTACCCACGCGCTGGTTGAAGTTCCTGACCGAAGATATCTGGCCCAACGATGGCCAGGCCGTCCGCTGCCTCCGTCAGTGGATGGGTTATCTGCTGTCAGGTAGGACAGACCTGCATAGCGTCCTGTTTGTCATCGGGCCGAAGCGGTCCGGCAAGGGCACGCTCGGGGCCGTCATGTCGGCCCTGGTCGGCGAGCGGAATGTGGTGCGCCCGGGTTTGAGCTCTCTCGGTCGGCCGTTCGGCCTCGAGCCGCTGGTAGGCAAGACGCTGGCCCTGGTTTCGGATGCGCGGCTCGGTGATCGGGCGGACAGGTCCGAAATTGTCGAGCGCATCCTAACGGTCTCCGGCGGCGACAATCCCGCGATCGAGCGAAAATTTTTGCCGTCCTATCTTGGGACCCTGAGCGCCAGGCTGGTGATCATGTCCAACGAGATACCGCCGTTGGAGGATACCTCGGGGGCCTTCGCGTCTCGCATGCTCGTTTTACGCATGACTGAGAGCTACGCAGGGCGCGAAGATGGCGGGTTGAAAGAGGCGCTGATGGCTGAATTGCCAGGCATCCTGCGCTGGGCGATCGGTGGCTTGCGGGATCTGATGGAGACCGGGCGCTTCACGTCGCCGGATAGTGCTTCCGACATCGTGCAGGTCATGACGGATACCGGATCGGACCTAAAGGCATTCGTCTCGGAATGCTGCGACGAAGGCCCGGAAAATTCGTGTGACCCGGCGGCGCTGCGGGCGGCCTACATTGCTTGGCTGGCCGACCAGGGGTCCAGGCGCCACGTGACCAGCGGCGCTCTCGGCCGAGAGCTGCGCGCCGTCTGCCCGCATGTAAGGCGGGTGCAGAAGCGCGACGGTGTTTTGCGTCACTGGGAATATGAAGGCATTCGCCTCAATCCGAACAAGGCCACGCCCCAGGCGGCGCAGCAGGGCAGTATGCCACTGCGCTGAGCCGGGCGCGTTGCCCCTCGTGTAGCCGCGTCATTCGCGCGGCGGCTCCGTCCCCCCGCTCCCCCCTTCGAGAAGAAGCCCGGTTGCTGTCACCGGATTGAGATTGCACGTCACCGACAATAAAAAGCGTTCTGGTGACAGGGATTACCGAGTTAAAACAAGGCGTTATCGGTATCTGTCACCAGTGTCACCAGTGTCACCAATAAGAACACAGGTTATGCGTCAGGATACGGGAATGTTTATAAGAGGGTAACTGCCCAGGTAGTCGATCGCTGATCGACGGTTGA
>CAINEA010000650.1 GCA_903847525.1 uncultured Acetobacteraceae bacterium
GAAGCGTGGTCATGCCATCGCCTTGCCATAGGCGGTAGCCAGGCGGCCGGCGTAGACCTGGATCTGACCTCGGCCGTTGTAGGCCGCGGCGAAAGCTGGCCAATCGTGATCGGCGAGGTACTGGCCCAGGCCGTTCGTGGTGATGTAGCCGACGACGTGGCCGAGCTGCGCGGCCTCGCTGTCCATGGCGGCTAGCACCATTTCCTGCACCGTGGCGCACCCGGCGGGGGCATAGTTGAACCCCATCACCTGGCCCAGCCCCCAGCTGGCGGCATGCAGCGCGGCGGTTTCATTCAGGGAGATGGCAGCTTCCAGGCGGGAATAGCTGTCCGCCGGATAGGGCAGCATACCCCAGGTCGGGTAAGCCAGTTTCTGCGCGACCGCCTGGTTGAAGACGCGAGGATCGCCGGAACGGAGTTCGCGGAAGAATATGTGGGGCTCGAACAGCATCTTCGGCCGGCCGGCGGCGTCGTAGCCGCTGCGGTTGCCCGTTTCCACCGTCAGCACCGCATGCAGGGCCGCGATGTCGCAACCGATCCGGAGGGCGGCAGCAGCGATGTCACCTTCGTCGCGACGGATAGCAGCGCCCTGGAAATGGTTGAAGTCGGTCATGATACCCCCTTTGCCTTTTCATAGGCGCGGCTGACCGCGTAGCCGGTGAAGCCGACCATGAAGAAGTTCCACATCGGATCCGGAATCGCGGCCCAGAATGCTTTCATGCCGGTGATGATGTTGCCGGCAATTTCCGGCCGGGCCGCGTAGATCAGCCCCATCGGGATCGCCCAGAGCATCAGGACGTACATCACGTACATGAAGCTGGGCCGGGCGCGGCTAGTCCATTTGTCGGCCGACTGGCTATCGCTGAGGATGACGGAAAGCTGCTGCGCCATCTAGGCGATTGCCGCATCGGACGTGGCCTTGATCATCATCGCTTCGGCCGTCGCCTTGGCGGTCGGGTCCGGCCAGATCTTGTTGATGCCATCGTCGATCAGCTTCGTCGCGTTGGCGATCGCGTCGTCTATACCGAAGGCCATCGGGCTATCCCCTTGTGCAATGCCACCAGAAGCGGAGCACCAGCCCTGGCCAGCCGGTGAGGTAATGCGCGGCGACGTTGGCGCCGATGGCCGCGAGCAATGACCATGCGGCCAGGCACCGCAGCGGCCATTTGTCGTGGCAGGCCAGGGCGCGTTTCACTGCTGCCAGCGTAAGTGAGTGACGATCCATGTCAGCAGGCCGCCGACGTAATTGACCGCGACCGAGCATGCGGCCGCGATAATTCCCGTGATGATGGTGGAGCGTAAACGCGCCCTGCGATCCAGATCGTCGAGATGTTTCTGGCCGATCTGCGCAAGTTCTGCAGGCGTCGGGGCATCGTTTTCGGCTCCATTTTGAGCCCGGCGTTCAGTTTGTGTCATAATCACGCCGTTTTGTGATTTTGTTCACTTCGCGCTGGGGCGTATTGTGTGCAGGGTTCGTCCAGCTCATGCGCGATGGTCCTTCATCGTTCGTGGGTCAGGGCCGGGGCTTGGTTGCAGCCACGCCTCGGCCCGCCGTCCGCGGCTATTTGGCCGCGATGAGAATCTGGCGCTGGCGCACCAGCTGCCGGCCTTGACTGTCCGACCAGGCGAAGTTCACCGTGAAGGTGTTGCCGATCGAGCCGTTGCCCAACTTCACCATGATGCGCGGACCGGGGCTGACGTAGTCGACACCGCCCGGCATGCGGAAGGTGCGGTTGCCGGTGTCGATGCTGGCGGCGGTGAGCACCGTCATGGGATTTGAATCGGTGAAACCGGAATAGCTGATCGCGACGACCGGGCTAGACGGCGTGTCACCGGCTGGTAGCCAGGCGGACAAATCGAGGAAATACCAATCTTGATCGGACGGCCCGGCTGAACCGAACGACAACAAAGGCGGAACGGCGGTCGGATCTGTCATATCTCACCTCAATTGTCGCATGGAATTACCAAGATGCGCAGGTCTGCGGTCACTATTGCCGCGCGATTATCTGCCTGCAGCGGCATACCCCGAAGATCGGCGGCTAAAAACCTCACCCGGCCCGGCATTATTATGCCTGCGTGGCCTGCTATTGCAGCGGTGGGCTGGGGTATTGTTACAGCCGCCGTGCCGGTGACGCCAACCCTGCCCGACACAGATGCGGTGGGTTTTAAAGCGGTCACCGCCGCTGTGCCGGTAACGCCCACGTTGCCCACGACGGCCGAGATGGGCTTTGCGATTGTCTTGGCGACCGTGCCGGTGGCGCCGACCTTGCCCGCAATTGCCGCGCCCGGCTTGGGGGATGTCGCCAATGCGGTCCCAGATATTCCGGCCCCAACATTACCTGTGATCGACGCCGCTGGCTTGGAGATCGTCGTCGCGACCGTGCCAGTGACGCCCGCCCTGGCCGCCACAGCGGCCACCGGCTTTGGCGCAGTTGCGGCCGCAGCGCCAGTGACACCCACCCGCCCAGCAATGGCCGCCGTTGGCCGTAGCGCGGCCGCTGCCGCAACGCCAGTGACGCCGGCCTTACCCGCAACCGCGCCGGATGGATTTGGTGCGGTCGCAGTCGCGGTGCCGGATACGCCAGTCTTGCCCGACGCCGCCCCGGTCGGGCTCGGTGCCGTCGCTGCGATGGTCCCAGTCGCACCGCTAACAGAAATGACCGCGCCGACAGTCCGGCGGCGAGGTGAAACGACGCCCGCCAACGGCTCTTGGTAGAGCCGAGTTACCTCTGATTGCGACAGTGCCCGGTTGTAGATACGGACGTTATCAATCGACCCCCAGAAGTTATTGAGGGTATTGGCATTGTATTGGC
>CAINEA010000651.1 GCA_903847525.1 uncultured Acetobacteraceae bacterium
CCAAGCAGAAACTCCAGCAACTCAGACCGGACATCGTCGTCATCGTCCACGCAAACGATGCACATCGATTTACTATTGGGAGAAACCAATACAACCGCCTCAGGTTTAACCGCTTCTATATTATATTATCGAGCCAACACATTCGAGAGGCAAAGAACGATTTGCTTGGTGCACGGCAATTTTTTACTATTCAACATAATCGCAATACGAACTCGGACAAACCGTCCCGACCCATCGCCGCTGCTGATCCAACCCCCGTCACACCAACCAGCGGCCCGGTTGTAACAAAGAAATTGAACCTGATCACGGCCCGGAGCGCGAACTTACCGGCTCCTCACCCGGCTGCAATAACAATAGTTATCTCCCAGCGGGGGGAGCGCCAACTCCGTGTTCAGGCTGGCTTGAAGGCAGGGTTGAGGCACCCAGCAACGATGGCGCAGCGCCTGGTTCCGCGCAGTCAGGCCGAATCGGTCAGGACAATCCTACCGGTCACGTCGCCGCGCTCCAGGTCGTGCACGGCTTTGTCCGCCAGGTGCTTCGGCATTTCCAGGATCGGAGTCGGCGCGAGCTTGCCGCGGCGCGCGAGGTCCAGCACCGCGCGCAGTTCAGGGATGCTGCCGGTCAGGCTGCCGTGCACGCTCTGCGCCTTGAAGATGGCACCCGCGATCGAAAGAGTCAGCTCGCCGCCATGCACCCCCACCAGCACCAGCCTGCCGCCCTTGGTCAGCACCGCCATCGCGACGGCGGCGGTCCCGCTGGCCCCGACGAAGTCGATCGCGGCGAATACCGGGCCGACATCGGACTGGATCTGCCGGATCGCGTCGTCGCCCGAGCCATGAAAAAACCGGCTCGCGCCCGCCGCCAGCGCCGCCGGCCCCTTGGCCGGGCTGAGATCGAGGGAGACGATGCTTTCATGGCCCAGCGCCCGGAGCATAGCGATCCCCGCGAGCCCCAGTCCGCCGGCGCCGATCACCAGGATCGCTTTGTCCTTGTCGAGCGGCAGGATCTTCTGTGCCGCCGCATAGGCCGTCAGGCCGGAGCAGGCATAGGTGGCCGCCAGCGAGGCATCGATCCCCTCGAAGGGCAGCAAATAGCGCGCATGCGGCACCTTCACCTGGCGCGCGAAACCGCCGTTGACGATGGCGCCGAGGCTGCGCTGGTTGAGGCAAAGATTATCCTCCTCGGCCGCACAGCGCTCGCACTGGCCGCAGCCGATCCAGGGATAGACGACCCGCTCATCGCCGATAGACACGCCGCTGGCATCCGGGCCCAGGCGCGCCACGCGCCCGACGATCTCCTGGCCCGGCGCGGCCGGCAGCTTCAGGCCGCGGTCCGCCACCTTCAGGAACTTGCCGCCGCCCAGGTCGTAGCCGCCGTGCCACAGATGCAGATCGGAATGACAGACGCCGCAGCGCGTGACATCGACCACGATCTCGGTGCCGATGGGTTCAGGATCGGGAAGCTCCACGCACTCCAGAGGCGCCCCATGCGCGACGACAGCCCAGACCTTCATGCGTTCTCTCCCGTATCCGCCGATCGGGCCGACTAGACAGGGTTTTCCGGCAGGAGGAAAGCCGTCGGCCGATTTCCGTGATACGCTCCTATATCGTCGCGCGCGGCGCGATCGAGGCGCCCGGCGGCAATGCATTCTTTGGCTTTTCGGATATTCAAATGTGGCTCGATGATTTCATTTCCTTGGAAGCGGCGGACCCTGGAGCGGATGCTCAGCGACCTCGCCGAATGCGGCATCGGCCTGCGCGATGGCGACTCCGTCGAATGGCTCTATCACGAGCAGACGCCGGTGGATCCGCTTGTCTCCCGAAAGGCCCTTAAAAAGGGCGGCTACGAGGCCGTTCTGATTGCGCTGGGCGGTGAGCGGCTGACCGAAGACCACCAGATACTTGACGGGTCCAGCGACGATGTCTGGCACTTCGATATCGAATTCATCGAAGATCACGGCGCATATGTAACCATTGCCGAGCGGTTATGCCGCATGACCCGCGGCGATTTTCGGTGCGAGCAGATCCGTGACTATGTCGACGTGGACGCGGGTATCGCGTGGATGGAACTGACGTGCGACGGCCAGACCGAACGGCTCGACCTGAAGGTCGACAACGACTGGACCGATGGGAAGATCTTTACGTACCTGCAGGACAGGCTCATCCAGACCGGCTCAAACCGGCGATACGCCGCCCAGTCTCTGGGCCAGGACATGCTGCTGGTGTGCCTGTCGCCCGGTGATCTCGCGCGCCTCAATCGGGTTACCGGCATGCGCTTCGAGCCTTGTTGAACCGCTGGGTTGCACGATAGCCGATGAACCGCGAAGCCCCGCTGCCGCACAGGGCCGGAGGCGTCGACGCCCCAGTCCGGCCACAACCTCAGGCACCGCCGGTCGCTCCCGACTTCGCCGCATCCCACCACGGACAAACACCGCTCATCCGCTCGTAGTTACCCTCCATTACCTGCAACGGCGCCCGCTGGATCTCCACCACCGGCGGCGGCATGTCGCCCGGCGGCGGACCGTCGCCCAGCGTGTCGAACAGGCCCTGGTGTCCCCAGAAACTACCTACGCTGGCCATCTCGTGTGGCTGCCAGGTCGCGTCGTCCACCTCCCGTCCGCCCCAGCCGCACTCCACCAGCATGTCGGACGGCGTGCGCAGGTAATAGGACAGCATCAGATCGTTCGGGTGTCGCCCCAGCTTCACCGCGATCCGCTCTGCCTCCGCCTGCGCGATGTCGTAGCCCTGGCCGACATCGTCGAATGAGAAATACTCAATCAGCAGATGATGCAGCACGCTGTGCGGCGCCTCGACCAGGGCCAGGCTATGGTGGCGCGCGTTCACGTGCAGGAAATACGCGGCCACCGGCGCGCGGATGAAGTCGCTGATCCGGAAGCCCAGCAGGTCGCGGTAGAATGCCAGCGCCGTGTCGATCCGCGGCACGGTTATCAATGTATGTCCCATGCCCTGCGGCCCGGTGCGGAAGCCGGCAATATCCCGGCCCGGCCGGAACGGCGTATCCGCGATCTGCGCGCCATGGAACGCCTCCAACCGGTTGCCGGCAGGGTCGTGAAACGAAATCAACCCGCCCACGCAACGCTGGTCGGCCAGCGCACCGGCCTCCCGCCGCACCGCAACGCCCGCGCGTTGCAGCCGGGCGGCCAGGGCATCGAGCGCCGTTGCGTCGGCCACCTCCCAGCCGAACAGCCGCTCCCCGTCCGCCATCCCCGCATCGACGAACAGCCGCTGCTTGCGGTCGTCCATCCGGAATGCCCGCATCCCGCCGCCCCGATCCATCGTCTGCAGCCCCAGCAACCCCGTGGCGAAGCCGGTCCAATCCTCCACCTTCGCCGTGCCGATGCCGAGATAGCCGAAGGCCTGTATTTCCATCCGCCGTTTCCTTCGAACCACTGGCCAGGGTGGAGTTCTGC
This sequence comes from uncultured Acetobacteraceae bacterium, assembly GCA_903847525.1. Taxonomy (GTDB): domain Bacteria; phylum Pseudomonadota; class Alphaproteobacteria; order Acetobacterales; family Acetobacteraceae; genus PALSA-911. The sequence continues at coordinate 3,431 of CAINEA010000651.1, forward strand.
CGGTCCGCGAACCGTCGATGATCCGGCGCGCACCTGCACGACGCGTCTGGCCACCTTGAGTTTCATGTTAGGAAATTTTACGCCTGCCCAACAAGGGCAATGTGTCCCGGACAGCAGGTCGTTGCGCTTGTCCGCCGGAAACCAGAGATGCCTCAGGCCGCTGCGCTGAACCTGCGATAGAAATGTCCGGTAAGCCCGCCCAGCAAGGCCCAGCAGGGTAGTGCGGTCAGCGTCACCGCCACGATGAACTGGCGTGACAGCATCTCCGGAATGTTCGTCTCCACCTCCGCCAGCCGCGGTGCGCCGAGCAGATGCGGTGCGGCGATGACGGCAATGGCCAGGACGGCGGCGATCGGCGTGCGGCGAAACGCGATCAGCATCAATCCTGCCGCGGTGGCGACAACGGTCGCCGCCCACCAGAGCTGGCGGTCGAGCAGTTCGGCGGTCGGCATGCCGGGCAATTCGGGCGGCAAGCCAATCCCCGGCGCGATGACGAAGACGACAAAGGCGCCCAGTCCCCACAGAAAGCCTTCCCGCCACGTGACGTCGCGGCGCAACAGGACGAACGCGCCGTTCAGCAGCAGGCCAAAGCCGATCCATTCCAGAACGTTGAACAGCGCGGAATAGGCGTTTCGTTCCAACCCGTCGGCCGGTTCCCATGCGGCGGCAGCATGTTCATGCTCATGCACGGCGGGTCCGCCCGGCGTCGCTGTCGCATGCACATGTTCCTTGGCCTCGCTCTGCCGTTCATAGACCTCGGCACGAAGGATCAGTGGCACGATGGACAGGTGCTGGGCCAAGGTCACGAAGCAGCCGACGATCAGGCCGGCCAGCGCTGCCGAGAATATGATGGCCCGGAACGCCGTCATGGCAAACCACCCGTCAGTGGCAGGGAAACCCGTTCGAATGCCGGGTGTCGTGGGCAGCGTTATGCACCACATCCAAATGCGAGAACCCCGCCACGCCGACGATCAGCGTGCCCAGCAGCATCGCCAGAATGGCCTGTGCGGCGAGGCCGGTCCTGCCGGCAATCGCGCTGTTGGAAATCGCCGTGGTCGGCATCGTCTGGGTCGGCATCATCTGGGTCGTCGTGGGCAGTGCGGTCGCCATGTCGCAACTCCTCAGGGATCGGTCGTCTATCGGATCATAGGAGCATTCTATCCGAAACAGGAGCCCAATGGCCAGTGGTCGCTATGGCTGGACTCTTCGGCCCTTTTTCCGTCCCCGCTCACAGCCGCCGGATCGGCAGCGTCCACGCCAACAGCGCGATGCACACCGAAAACGACCCGATGGTTACGAACACCGCCCGGAACGCCGAGGCCACCTCATCCTGCACCACCGCCCGGTGCGCCGCGCTCAGCGTGTCCATCACCCCGGGTCCGACCTGCACCATCTGGAAGAACAGATCGGCGGTGTCGGTTCCGGAGATTGCCAACAGGGTGAACAGCACCGCCCCCACCAGTGCCACGCCCAGGGCCGACCCCAGCGAACGCGACAACTGCACGCCGCCCGCCGCTGCCCCCAGTTGCCGCGGCCCGGCCACATGCTGCACCGTTAACTGTGCCACCGGCATTGCCGAGCCCTGGCAGAACGCGCCGAAGATCATCACCAGCGGCAGCTGCACACGGCTGAGGTCGCGCGCGAAAAACGCCAGCGCGAATAGCGTCAGCGCCGTCACCATCAGCCCGATCGAGGGGAAGATCGCTGTCCGCCCGGTCTTTGAAATCATCCGTCCGGTCATCATCGACCCCACGCCCACCCCCACCGTGAACGGCAGCAGCAGGAACCCGATCTCCGAAGGCGTCGCCCCGTCCACAACCTGCAGATAGAGCGGCAGGAACGTCATCTGCGAAGTCAGTGATGCCCCGGCAAAACCCGACATCGCGTTGGATCGCCAGATCGCCGGCAGCTTCAGCAGCCCGATCGGCAGCAGTGGCGCGGCCGCCCGCTTTTCCTGCCAGATCAGCGCCACCAGCGCCGCGACGGACAGCGCCACCAGGCCCGCGATGATGCCCATCGCCTCCGGGTTCAGCCGCTTGATCTGCTCCATCGCCACCAGCAGCGGCGTCACGAAGCCGGCCAGCAAAATCAGGCCCAAGCCATCGAACGCGATCCGCCCGCCCGCCCCGGGCCGCTTGGGCAGCCGCAGCACCAACGCCATCGCAAGAAGCGTCAACGGCAAGGTGACGAGAAAGATCGAGCGCCAGCCGAACCATTGCGTCAGGAAGCCGCCCGCCACCGGCCCGATCGTGCTACCCAGCACGATCATCGTCGCCAGGTGCCCCTGGAAATGCCCCCGCTCGCGCGCCGGCACGCTCTCCCCGATAAGGGCCTGCGACAGGGTCATCAGCCCGCCGCCACCCAGGCCCTGCAGGCAGCGGAACAGGGTCAGGGCGGTCATATTCGGCGCCGATGCGCAGCCGATCGAGCCGCACATATACGTGACCAGAGCCACGAGCATCAGCGTCCGCCGGCCATAGATATCCGCCAGCCTGCCATACACGGGCGCGGCGATCGTGTTGGCGACCAGATACGACACCACCACCCAGACCACCCGCTCCACCTCGCCGAGCGATCGGGCGATCGCCGGTAGCGCGGTGCTGACCGTGGAGCCATCCGCCACCGCCAGGAAGATCGGCAGCATGATCGGCGGAAATACCGCCCAGAACAGCTCCCGCCGCGATGCATACGCGTTCTCTTCGGGGCGGAACTGCGCCGGCTCGGAATTCATTGGACGTTACCTGATGGGCTCATTGGCCGCGCAGCAAAGACCGCCGTTCCCAGCCATGCAATCCCGCCCCGAACATATGCCACTGGCAAAAATGCGGGATCGGCGTCGTCAGATCATTGGCGCGGGGCAGGGCAGGGGGCTATCGTCGTCCGAAGGCTCCAGGGGAGAATCGCCATGAACGACGTCGCCACCACCGAAGCACCGAAATTGGGCGCCAAGGCCATCGCCGAACTCGCCGATCAGCTCAACTCGCTGCTTCGGCTTCGCACCAACGCCATCGGCATGAAGCTGTTCGAGAATCTGGACGAGTTCAATGCCGTGCAGGGCCTGCGCCGCCCCGCGCCCGGCAAGACCTTCTCGACCTGCCAGCTCGTCACCCAGGCCCGTATCGCCGGCTTTACCCTCGGCATCACGACCGAGAACGTGCCGGAGTTCTCCAATTGCAGCGGCGTCATCGGCCTCAGCCCGCCGAGCGACCTGTATCTGTCCGGCCGCAAGATGCATGGTGTTTGGTTCGAGAATCTGGAGGCTTCCGCCGCCCATCAGGCGCAGATGCCCCGCGTGCCGGCCGGCCGCTATCACGGCCTGGTCGTCTCGCCGCTGCGTTCCGCCCGGCTCGATCCGCCGGACATCTGCCTGTTCTACGCGAATCCCGCGCAGATGATCCTGTTCATCAACGGCCTGCAATGGCGCAACTACAAGCGCTTCGACTTCAGCATCACCGGTGAAAGCGCCTGCGCCGATAGCTGGGGCACCGCGCTGAAGACCGGCAAGGCCAGCCTGTCCATTCCCTGCTTTGCTGAACGCCGCTATGGCGGCGTCGCGGACGACGAGATGCTGATGGCCTGCCCGCCGGAAGACTTGCAAACCGCCGTCATTGGCCTGCAGGGCCTGTCCAAGGCTGGCCTGCGCTACCCGATCATGCCCTACGGACCCCAGGCCGAGCCGGCCGAAGGCATGGCCAAGAGCTACGCCGGCAAGACCTGACAGCCCGGCAGCGTAATGTCGCGCAAAATGTCAGGCATTTGCCTCGGTTAGTCGTGCCTTAACAGGTGTTCTCCTAATCGGTTTTCGGCTATGGACTGCCCCGCAGTTAGCAGAGGCACAATTTATTCCAATGCGGATTTCTATTTTTGGCGTGGGCTATGTTGGCGTTGTTTCCAGCGGTTGCCTTGTTTCAGTTGGCCATACTGTCGTCGCCGTCGATGTCGCGGCCGATAAGGTCGCCCTGATCAACCAGGGCAAGTCGCCCATCGTTGAGGTGGAGATCGACGAACTGGTCGCCAACGGCGTGGCCGAGGGCAAGCTCACGGCCACGACCGACGTCGATGCCGCCATCGGCCAGACGGAGGTGTCCTTTATCTCTGTGGGCACCCCCAGCGCGCCGAACGGCAGCGTCTCGATGGTCGCTGTGGAGGCGGTGCTGGCCTCGATCGGCCGTGCGTTGCGCAAGAAAGCAACCCCTCACACCATCGTCATGCGCTCCACGGTGCCGCCGGGTACTGCTGAAACCCTGGCGATCCCGATCCTGGAGCGTGAATCCGGCCTGCGCCATGGCCAGGGGTTCACTTATTACAGCAACCCGGAATTCCTGCGTGAAGGCTCCTCGGTGCGTGATTTCCACGCCCCGCCCTTCACCCTGATCGGCGCCCCGGACGGCGACGACGCCCAGGTCGTGCGCGAGATTTACGCGTCGGTGGACGCGCCCGTGCACGTCGCCCCGTTCAAGGTGGCGGAAGCGGCGAAATATCTTTCCAACGTCTATCACGCGGTAAAGCTTGCGTTCGCCAACGAGGCCGGCGCCATCCTCGCCGCCCATGGCGTCGATGCCCGCGCCTCCTTCCGGCTGTTCTGCGAAGACCGGGTGCTGAACATCTCCCCGGCCTATCTGCGCCCTGGCTTCGCCTTCGGCGGTTCCTGCCTGCCGAAGGATATCCGCAGCTTCCTGGCGCTGGCCGACGATCGCGACATCCCCGCGCCCTTCCTCAGCCAGGTGCTCCCCAGCAATATCTCCATCATCGACCGCACTTTCGCCGCTATTGCCGCCCATGGCCGCCAGCAGGTCGCGCTGTTCGGCCTCGCGTTCAAATCCGGCACGGACGATCTGCGCGAATCTCCGTTCGTGCTGCTGGCCGAAAAGCTGATCGGCAAGGGGTTCGACCTGAAGATCTACGACCGCTCGGTGGAAACCGCCCGCCTGACCGGTGCCAACCGCGCCTATATCGACCGCGAGATCCCGCATATCGAGCGCTTCATGGTCGGTGACGTGGCCGCCGCGCTGGAGGGCAGTCCGCTCGCGGTCGTCGGCCATATCGGCGCCGAGGATCGCCCGGCGCTGCTCGGCGCCCTGGGCAAGCGGACCGTGCTGGACCTTGCCGGCATTCCCGACCTGCAGAAGCTGCCATTGGTCACCTATCAGGGCCTCTGCTGGTAAATGCAGATGGCGGATGCGGTGAACGCCGGAATCCAGGGACGACGCGCGACCTTGCTGTTCGTCAGCGGCCGCTTCCTGTTCCCGACCAACGAGGGCGGCAAGATCCGGACCGCGAACATCCTGCGCCAGATGAAGGGCGGGGCGTTCGAGATCGTTCTGGCATCGCCCGCCCCGGCCGATGCCGCCAAATTCGCCGACGACACCAACGCTATCTGTGACCGATTCCTGTCCTGGCCCGAGCAGCCAACGACCCAACTCTCCCGCCTGCTGGCCCTGCCGCTGTCCATCCCTGTCTCCGTCGCGACCGACCGGTCGCAGGCCGGCTTAGCGGCTATCGCCGCCGAACTGGCGGGCAGGAACGGTGGCGGCAAACCCGACATCGTCGTGGTCGATTTCCCGCACATGGACGTCCTGATGCCACGCCGGATCGACGCCCCCTCGGTGATGTTCACCCATAATGTCGAAGCGGAGATCTTCGAGCGCCACGCCCGCGTCGCCACCGGCCTCTGGCGCCTGGTCTGGCGCAACCAGGTCGGCAAGATGCAGCGCTTCGAGGCCGATGTCCTGCGCCGCTATGACAGCGTGATCGCCGTCTCCACGCGCGACGCGGTGGCCCTGAATAAGCGTTACGCCCTGAAGGTCGTGGAACCAATCGAAACCGGCGTGGACCTGGAATTCTTCACCTACTCCGCCCCGTCCACCGCGCCCGAATTCGGCCCGGACGGCGGCACCATCGTTTTCACCGGCGTGATGGACTCCCCGGCCAACATCGACGGCATCGATTTCCTGATGAACGAAATCTGGCCGATCGTTGCCCGCGCCCGGCCCAAGGCGCGCGCCTTGATCGTCGGCCGCAATCCGCAGAAGTCCCTCTATGCCGCCGTGCAGGAGCGTGGCCTGCCCTGGACGATCACCGGCTCAGTCGACGATATCCGCACCTATGTCGGGCAGGGCCACGTCTCGGTCATTCCGCTGCGCGTCGGCAGCGGCACCCGCATCAAGGCGTTCGAGGCCATGGCCATGGGCCGCCCGGTCGTTGCCACCCGCGTCGGTATCGAGGGACTCGACATCGACCCCGGCACCCATTTCCTAGCCGCCGACAGCGGGCCCGATTTCGCGCAGGCGATCCTGCGGCTGCTCGATGACGCCGCCTTGCGCGAAACCATCGGACAGGCCGCCCGCGCCCGCCTGGAGGAACGCTTCTCCTGGGCCCATATAGCCCGTCAGTTCGAGGCTATTTGCGCCCGGGCTCTGGCTGCGAGGGGCTGAAGGCTGGGGCTCTGCCCAGACCCCGGCGGGCTCCGCCCTGCACCCGGAAGGGGACAGTCGTCCCCTTCACCCGTCAATTTCAAGGGGCGGTTTGGCTGGGGTGACATGGCGAAATGCCATGTCACCCCAGCAAACCGCCCCTTAAAGTCAAATGGGTCCAGGGAACGAGTTCCCTGGCGGGGTGCAGGGGCAGCGCTCCTGCTGAGGGTCCGGGGGCGAAGCCCCCGTCCTTCCCTACTTCATCCAGCCAGCCAAGATCGCCAGCAGCAGCAGCGCCACGATGTTGGTGATCTTGATCATCGGGTTCACCGCGGGGCCCGCGGTGTCCTTGTACGGATCGCCCACGGTATCGCCGGTCACCGCGGCCTTGTGCGCCTCGGAGCCTTTGCCGCCGTGATTGCCTTCCTCGATGTATTTCTTCGCGTTGTCCCACGCGCCGCCGCCCGAGGTCATCGAGATGGCGACGAACAGGCCGGTAACGATTACGCCGAGCAGCATGGCACCGAGCGCCGAGAAGGCGGCGGTCTTGCCGGCGATCGCGTCGATCACGAACCACAGCACGATCGGCGCCAGCACGGGCAGCAGCGATGGGATGATCATCTCCCTGATCGCCGCCTTCGTCAGCATGTCCACCGCAACGCCGTATTCAGGCTTCTGCGTGCCCAGCATGATGCCGGGCATCGCCTTGAACTGCCGGCGAACCTCGACCACGACCGCACCGGCCGCACGGCCGACGGCGATCATGCCCATGGCGCCGAACAGGTACGGCAGAAGGCCGCCGAGGAACAGGCCGACCACCACGAACGGATCCTCCAGCGAGAACCGCACGTCCAGGTTCGGGAAGTAGAATTTCAAATCCTGCGTGTAGGCGGCGAACAGCACCAACGAGGCCAGGCCGGCCGAGCCGATGGCGTAGCCCTTGGTCACGGC
>CAINEA010000652.1 GCA_903847525.1 uncultured Acetobacteraceae bacterium
TGATGATTGATGCGGGTGAAGAAGCGTTTCATCCGTTCGGGGGACATATGATCCTGGATCGACTCCGGGTAGATTCCGGCCCGGGCCACGTCCAAAGCCTCGTCATCGATGTCGGTCGCGAAAACCTGCAGCTTCAGCCGCGGCCGTGTGTTGGCGATTTGTTCCAGCAACAGCATCCCCAGCGAGTATGCCTCCTCACCAGTACTGCAACCGGCCACCCAGACCCGAACCGGCTGGCCGTCCAGATGCTGGCTCAGCAACCCTGGCAGCACCTTCTCCTCCAGAAAGGCGAAAGCCTTGGGATCGCGAAAGAACTGCGTGACATGGATCAGCAGATCCTTGGCCAGGGCTTCCAATTCGGCGGGGTTGGCGCGCAACGCGGTGATATAGGCGGGAAATGTTTCTATCCCGAGCAACCCCATGCGCCGCTGGATACGCCGTTGCAGTGTGCCGTGCTTGTAGCGCTCGAAGTTCTGCCCGGTCGTCGAGCGCAGCAGCTCCACGATCGTATCCAGCCAGCGTTGGCCCTGTGCATCCAGCACACCCATTGCAACCGGTTCGGGGGACGGTTGCTTCGCGCGGCCATGCACCAGGAATTGCAGCAATGCGTCGGGCATCATCCGTACCGGCAGCACGTGATCCACCGCCGCCGTCGCGATGGCATGGCGTGGCATGCCGTCGTACTGCGCCTCGCTCGGGTCCTGAACCAGGGCAAGGCCGCCCGCCGCCTTCAGCGCCTTCAGCCCCAGGGCGCCATCCGTGCCGGTTCCTGAAAGGATGATGCCTATGCCATGCTTGCCCCGTTCGGCGGCGAGCGAGCTCAGAAACACGTCAATCGGCATGCGCGCACCGATGCCCTCGCGCGCCGGCGCCAGGCTGAGCTGGCCGTCGCTGATCGAAAGATAGGCCCCTGGCGGAATAACATAGACATGATCGGCGGCGACAATCGTGCCTTGGGTGGCCGGGCGCACCTGCATGGACGTGCGCTTCCCCAGCAGCTCCGACAACAGGCTCTTGGCGTCCGGATCCAGGTGCTGGATCACGACGAAGGCCAGTCCGCTGGAAGGCGGCATGGCCTCGAAGAATTGGCCGATCGGCTCCAGCCCGCCCGCCGAGGCCCCGATCGTCACCACGGCGACCTCCGGCCGAGTGGTGGACTCGGGCGTACCTTCACGCTTCGGTTTGCGGGGAGATGGCTTGCGGGCCCCCGGCTTGTGGGCCGACGGAATGCCGCCTGGAATTGCCTTCGATGCTGCCTTCATCAACTCCGCTTCTCGGTCGCTTGAGCCATGCCTACCACGATCCTACGCGCCGTAGCCGCATCTCATTTCGATGACCACCTCGATGACCACCGGGGCATCAGGCTATCTCACGAACAAGAAAGCAAAAAGACCGGGCATCGGATGGAGGCCCAGACCGTCGCGGGCGGGCCGGGCTCCCCGGTTCATGCAGGCGCATGGGGAACGAGAGGTGCCGTTCGGAAGGCCTTCGCCGCTTACCGCCGGCATTCCAGGTTTTGGGCCGAGGGAACGCCGCGGCCGGTAACCGAAGGCGGCATTGCCCGACACAGACTAGGCAGAAGTACCTAGGGACAATCCGAGGCTGCTGCATGCGCAGCGTCCGGCATATGTCTTTCATGCTCACGAATTATAA
>CAINEA010000653.1 GCA_903847525.1 uncultured Acetobacteraceae bacterium
AGGGATGATTTCTAGCGCGACCCGATACGCCAAGTATGCGGCAACAGCCTGCGGTAATGCCAGGATGGCGTTCAGTAATCGAGGCCATTCGTTCAGGTGAACACGCAAAAAGTAGGTAGGCAAATCCAACGCCGGATTTAGAAAGGTCTGAATTTGTGCGGGGACGAGATCATAGCCGAACCGCTTATGCAGAAAAGCGAAAGGATTATACTGATGATAGTTGAGCAAGTCCCAGTTGGAATCTGGTCCCCGTGAGGCAGCCAGCAGGCAGAATATCGTGATCGCGCCAACGAGGGCGGAAATATCCGTCCAGTGGCTATAAGAAACCTTGCTGGCCGAGGCTGTCTTTCCATGACCTGAACGCATCGAGTCGTCGTCCCCTCACTCATCCATTGGGCTGGTTCAGGTCCAGAGTGCTTGACCCGTCTCGACCCAATAGACATTTTGGCGACCTACCGGAAGACATCACCCAGCATCGGGCATCCGCCCGTAACGGACCGGAGGTCGGTGAAGGCAACAGGAGCAGCCATCAATGGAATGTGCCGTCTGTGAAAGTGCCGAAGCGCTTCCGTTTCGTGTGGTGGATGGTGTTGCTTTTCACAAATGCACGTCCTGTGGTTCGATTTTCGCCGATCCGGAATTCCTGGCCCGTGTCGATGCCGGCCTTGTCGGCAATTACCGCGACGACTATTGGGCATCCGAGATGGTGGCTGCGATCGAGCGCAGCTACGGATCCACCCTGGTTCGCGTTGCGGAGACCTTTTACTATGCCCGGAGGCCTATCCGGAAATTTATCGATATCGGCACCGGCTCGGGTGTTCTGCTTGATGCGGTCAGTACGTTGTTGCCGAGCCTCGGTCGCTTCTTCCACGGCGTCGAATTGTTCCCACCACCTGAAGAACACCGCAGCACTCACCCCAACTATCACCTCGGGCAACTCGGTGACCTCGCGGATATCTTTGATGCAGGCGTTTGCATCGAGGTTATCGAGCACCTGACACCTGCCACTCTGCGCACCCTGGCTGCCCAACTCGCGGCTCGCTCAGCTAAAGGGGCGCTGTATTATTTCAATTCCGGGCAGCCTGCCTTCGTCGAGAGTGAAAATCCCGGCTATCTCGGTCCGTTTGGGACCGGCCACATTGTGTCGTACTCCATTGCTGGCCTATCCAATGTGTTTGGCCCAGCCGGATTCAACGTGATCGCGTTGCCTGGCCGGCAATGGGCGTTTCTATTGGAATTTGGACCAAAAACTCCCGTTGGCTCCCCGGAATTGTTCGATCGTCTCTGGCACCCGGTGGCCGAAAATATGGCCGCATTGGCGATCGATCCGTTTGGTAATCTGTTCCGTGCGATGGGACAGGAAAGTGCACGATGCTATCTTGAGAGTGCGACCGCCCAAGAGCGCACTCGATGGGCTCTTGGCCTAGCGTCTACGCGTCAAACACTTTCTGCGGTCCTTGAAACGAGGCCTGCCGCTCGTTTTAGCCAATTCGTTTCGCTATTTCGCCGCGGGACCCGCTGACGATCCCTGGAAAAGGCAATTCTGCCTGCTTTAGGGACATCAATCCGCCAGATCGTACCGGATCGACAAATACGCCAGCCGCTTGATTTCCTTACGTCCACGCGTCACCGACTCAAGGATCAATCCACAGGAAATCGCCAGGAACGACAGCACGCCCAACCCCATCGACAGCACCGCCGTCGGCAGCCGCCGCACCAGGCCCGTTTGCCAGAATTCCCACACCACCGGCAGGCCCAGTGCCAGTG
>CAINEA010000654.1 GCA_903847525.1 uncultured Acetobacteraceae bacterium
ATGTCGCGAGTGCACTCTGGCACGGGGCGCTCAACCTGGATCACATCCTGGCATACAAAGAAATCTGATCAGCGTTGAACAGCCCTGGGCAAGCTAGGCGTTCGACGGATTTATCTGCACCCGGCCGGGTCGGTGATGCCGATCCGGCGGCCTGGTCGGCAATTGACTCGACTTTCCTCCCATGCCTTCGGTTTCATCAATAATCAGCATTAATAAGCTGCCCTTCTTAGGCAGCAGGGAGGAAGAATGACGAAAAGTTTATGCCGGCTATTTTGTGGCGTTGCCGTGCTGGGCCTGTTGTTTGCAGGACGCCCGGCAACAGCGGAAGACACCATCAAGATCGGCTACGTGGATCCGTTCTCCGGCCCGTTCGCCTCCGGCGGCGACGAATTCCTGAAGATCTTCAAGGTGCTGTTCGACCGGCAAAACGCCAAAGGTGGAGCGCTCGGCAAGAAGTTCGAGCTTGTGCCCTTCGACGACAAACTGCAGCCGGCCGAGGCGCTGATCGCGCTGAAGAACATCACTGACCAGAACATCCCCTTCATCATGCAGTGCACGGGATCGAATGTCGGTGCGGCCCTGATCGACGGCGTGTCCAAGCACAACGCTCGTAACCCAGACAATCGCGTCCTTTACCTGAATTGTGGCGCGCTGGCGACTGAACTGACCAATGAGAAATGCGATTTCTGGCAGTTCCGCTTCGCCGGCAATGTGGAGATGCGCGCGGCCGCACGTATCAAGTCGCTGCCGAAGGACGTCACCAAAGTCTACCTGTTGAACCAGGACTACCTGTTCGGCCAGTCGATCCAGCACGATACCAAGAAATGGCTGGAGAAATTGCGTCCCGACATCCAGATCGTCGGGGATGAACTGATGCCGTTCGGCAAGGTTCAGGACTTCTCCAGCTATGTTACGAAGATCAAGGCATCCGGTGCGCAAAGCGTGCTGACCGGCAACTATAACCGTGACCTGAACCTGCTGATCAAGGCCGCCGTCGACGCCGGCCTGGATGTGCGCTTCGATACCTATCTGGCCCATCTGATTGGCGGGCCGACCGCGATCGGCGCGGCCGGGGAGAACCGCCTGACTTCGGTGTACGAATACAGCGGCAACGTGCCGGTGGACCTGAAGGTGGCGGACGCGGAGAAGTTCGGTACTGACTGGCGCTCCAGTCATGAAACGGATTTCTCGACGCTGAATTTCATGACCATGCTCGACATGCTGGCAAAGGCCATCGACAAGGCCGGCTCCACCGACGCCCTGAAGGTCGCGCTGGCACTGGAAGACATGCATACGAAAGACATGGTCGGCCAGGAAAATATCATGCGGAAGGAAGATCACCAACTGCTGATGCCGTACTATGTCGGCGTGTTCAGCAAGGACGTGAAATACGATTCCGAACATACCGGGTTCGGCTGGAAGACCGTCATGACTGCCTCCGCGGCGGAACTGACCCTACCGACCGTCTGCAAGATGAAGCGTCCCGCCTCCTAGCCCGTTCCGGAGAGAATCGATGAAACAGCGGATGAGGGCTATGCCATGGAGATAGTCCTCATCTCCTTGCTCAACGGCCTCGTGTACGGCATGCTCCTGTTCATGCTGGCCAGCGGATTAACGCTGATCTTCAGTATGATGGGCGTGCTGAACTTCGCCCATGCCAGCATCTACATGATCGGCGCCTATCTCGCCTTCACCGTCAGCCAGGTGCTCGGATTCTTTCCGGCCCTGATCATTGCGCCGATACTCTGTGGCCTGCTGGGTGCAGCTATAGAGATCTATGGCCTCCGTCGCGTGCACCATAACGGCCATATCGCCGAGCTGCTGTTTACCTTCGGCCTGGTCTTCATCATCCAGCGCGGCGTGCAGATGACCTGGGGCATGTTGCCGATGGCCTATCGGGTCCCGGCGATCCTCGATTTCCCGCTGTTCACCGTCTATGGCGCCAATTTCCCGGCCTATCGCGGTTTCATGCTGCTGATCTCCGCCGGCATGTTGCTGGCGACCTGGCTGCTGCTGAAGAAGACCCGCATCGGGCTGATCATCCAGGCGGCGCTCACCCATCCGCAGATGGCGAGCTCGCTCGGGCACAACGTGCCGATGGTGTTCACCATCGTCTTTGCTGGCGGCTGTCTGCTGGCCGGTCTGGCCGGTGTGATCGGCGGTAACTACCAGACCACCGAGCCCGGGATGGCCGAGGCCATGGGCCCGATCGTCTTCGTGGTCGTGGTGTTTGGGGGGTTGGGATCGCTGGCCGGCTGTTTCATCGCGTCCATCGTCATGGGCGTGATCCAGACCTTCGCCGTGGTGATCGATTATTCCTTCATCGACTTCCTCAAGCCGCTGGGTATCTCCGTCACCGCCGACAACCTGCTCACCGAGATCCTCACGGTTCCCGTTGCGCGCATCGGGGCGCTGCTGCCGTTCGCGATGATGATCCTGATCCTGTTGTTCCGGCCCCGTGGCCTTTTAGGGACACGCGACACATGAGTGGCCTTTTAGGGACACGCGACACATGAGTGGCCTATTAGGGACACGCGACACATGAACGGTGCATTCGGCAAAAGCTGGCTCTGGATCGCGGCCGTGGCGTTCGCGCTGCTGCTGCCCTGGTGCTTCTATGACTTCCACACCGCGCGCCATTCCGGCTTCATGCTCTCGATGCTCAGTCAGATGGGCATGATGATCATCCTGGCGCTGTCGTACAACATGCTGCTGGGCCAGGCCGGGCTATTCTCGCTCTGCCACGCCACGTTCTTCGGCATTGGCGGCTACGCGACGGTGCATTTTCTGAACGCCGCCGGCGATGGAGACTTGCCGCTACCGATGGAGATCATCCCATTGCTCGGGGGCTTTAGCGGCCTCGGTCTGGCGATTATCTTCGGCTATATGGCCACAAAGCAGCGCGCGACGGCCTTCGCGATGATCACGCTTGGTATCGGCGAATTGATGGCGACGGCCGCTTTGATGTTCCATCATTTCTTCGGTGGCGAGGGTGGCGTTTCCACCAATCGCATGATCGACCACAGCCTGTTCGGTTTGACCTATGCATCGGGCGTGCAGGTCTACTACCTGATCCTGGCTTGGACCCTGATTGCCACGCTGGCGATGTTCTTCCTGACCAAGACCCCGCTTGGCCGGATGGCCAATGCGACCCGCGATAATTTCGAGCGGGCGCAGTTCATGGGCTACGATCCGCGTGTCGTTCGCTTCCTGCAGTTCTCGCTGTCCGGCCTGTTCGCCGGCATCGGCGGTGCTCTGTATGCGATCACCTATGAAATTGTGACCTTCGATGCGTTGGCGGGCCCGCTATCCGCCAATGCGCTGCTGATGGCCTATATCGGCGGCACCACCGTGTTCGGCGGCCCGGTGCTGGGGGCGGTATTGATCACGCTGCTGCAAAGCGGCGTCAGCCTGATGTCCAATTCCTGGCTGGTCTATGTGGGCGTGCTGTTCATCTCCATGGTCATCTTCGCCCCTTCCGGCATCGCCGGGTTGATCATGGGGCATAAGCCGATCCTGCGGGCCGGCAAGCTGGGGCAGTTGGTGGTTCCCTATATCCGTGTGCTGGTCCCCGGGTTGCTGCTGGTGCTGGGATTTGTCGGGCTGGTGGAATTGACATCGTTCCTGACCATCGGCGCGGCGCAGGGAAAGACGTTGGTGCTCGGCGGCAACAAGATCGATGTCCACGCGACGATGCCGTGGCTGGTCTCCGCAATCGCCCTGTTCGGCGGCGGCGCCTGGCTACGGATCGAGGCACGTCATTTCCGCCGGGTCTGGGACGGGCTGATGGCCGATTTGAAATCGGCGGACGGCAAAGCCGAAAGGGTCCTGGCATGAGCATCCCCGCGTCCGGTACGCCCGCTCTTAGTATCCGCGAGATCACCAAGAGCTTCGGCCAAACCGCCATCATCCGCGGCGTCAGCCTGGATATCGCCGCCGGGGAACGCCACGCCATCATCGGACCCAACGGCGCCGGCAAGACCACCTGCTTCAACCTGATCAGCGGACGCTTTCCGATCAGTTCCGGCGAGATCTATCTGAACGGCGAACGCATCGACCAGTTGCCTCCGCACAAGATCAACCGGATGGGCCTGTCGCGCAGCTTCCAGATCACGTCGATCTTCCAGCGGATGTCGGTGTTCGAGAATCTGCGCTGCGCCCTGCTCTGGAGCCGCGGCTACCGCTACTCCTTCTGGTCGCCGCTCTGGATGCAGCGCGAACTGAACGCCCAGGCCGAGTTCCTGCTGGAAGATTTGAACCTGCACACCCGTCGCGACCTACCCGCCGGCCTGCTCTCCTACGCGGAGCAGCGGGCGTTGGAGATCGGGATGACCATCGCCGGTGGCGCCTCGGTGATCCTGCTGGATGAGCCGACCGCGGGCATGAGCAACACCGAGACCGACTATGCGATGGATTTGATCCGCCGGGTCACCAAGGGCAAGACCCTGGTGATGGTGGAACACGACATGAAGGTCGTGTTTGACCTTGCAGACGTGATCACCGTGCTGGTCTATGGTCAGGTAATTGCATCCGGCCCACCGGAAACCGTGCGCGCCAATCCGGCCGTGCAGGAAGCCTATCTTGGAGCGCTGGTAGAATGATGCTCGAGGTTCGCAACCTGCACGCCTATTACGGTCAGAGCCACATCCTGCACGGCGTGGATTTGGAAGTGGGGGAGGGCGAGATCGTCAGCCTGCTCGGCCGAAACGGGGTCGGGCGTTCCACGACCTGCAAGGCGATCATGGGGCTGGTGCCGCCGCAGGGCGTGGTCAAATACCGCGGCAAGGATGTTGCCGGCCTGCGCTCGGACCTCGTGGCGCGCTGCGGCATCGGCTACGTGCCGGAAGACCGCCAGATCTTTCCAACCCTGACCGTTCGTCAGAACCTGGAACTCGGCCTGAAAAAGGCGGGGAAATTCGGTCGCTGGAATTTCCAGGACGTGTTCCGCCTGTTCCCCAATCTGGATGCACGCCAGGATACCGCCGCCGGCGTGCTGTCGGGCGGCGAGCAGCAGATGTTGACGATGTGCCGTACCCTGATGGGCGACCCCGACCTGATCCTGATTGATGAGCCGACCGAGGGCCTCGCGCCCAAGCTGGTGGAACAGGTCGGTCTGTTGCTAGAGGAGATCGCGCGGCGCGGCGTGTCCATCCTGCTGGTCGAGCAAAAGCTGACCATCGCGCTGAAAATCTGCGCCCGGCTGTATGTGATGGGACATGGCAGGATCGTTTTCGAAGGCACACCGGCGGATCTGAACGCCAATGCCGACGTGCGGCGGGAGTGGCTGGAGGTCTAAGACGGCCACCGGCCGGCCGCGTCAGCTGAAACGGGGCAGGCGAGTTCGGCTTTCCGCCAATCGCATTGCCGATTGGTATA
This sequence comes from uncultured Acetobacteraceae bacterium, assembly GCA_903847525.1. Classification (GTDB taxonomy): domain Bacteria; phylum Pseudomonadota; class Alphaproteobacteria; order Acetobacterales; family Acetobacteraceae; genus PALSA-911. Next base: position 5,377 of record CAINEA010000654.1, read on the forward strand.
ATAATTGTAACGCGGTGCATTTCGCTTGTCCTTCCCGGCGTTCCGGGCCATGTCGGCGCCATGTTCGTACATCCAACACAACCGGTAACGGCCAGCTCCGGCCGCATCGAGTCGGAAATCCTGCGCCTGACAGCGGCAAGCGGGCTGGATAAATCCATCTGCCCGAGCGAGGTGGCGCGCGCGCTGGATTCGGAATGGCAGAAATTGTCTTCCGCCGTGCGCCGCGCCGCGATCCGTCTCGCGGAAGCCGGGCGGATCGATATCCTGCGCAAGGGCAAACGGGTAGAGCCGACTGGCGTCAAGGGTGTGATCCGGCTGCGCATCGGTCAGCCGGCCTTAGTCGCCAGCAACGACCAAGCCACATGAACCCGCTGATCTGGTTGGTAGGTTTGCTGCTGCCGGCCTGCGGGTTCGTCGGCGCGGCCGGCATTCCCGTACCGACGGTGATGGATTTCTCCCGGATCGAGCGCCCAACCAGCCCGAACACCGCGCTGGCCGCCCCTCCGGGCTTCAAGCCGGAACCCGATATCATCACGCGTCCCTACGCGATGCCGGCGCCGGCTCTCTACGCCGCCTTGCAGGCTGTGGCGGCGGGCCGGGAGCGGGTGTTCCCGCTGGCCGCCTATCCGGAACGGGGCCAGGCGTTCTGGGTTGCCCGTAGCGCGGTGTTCAACTTTCCCGACGTGATCAGCGCCGAAATCCGGGCAGAGACGCCGCAGACCAGCACGATCGTGCTGTATTCGCGGAGTATCTACGGGTCGTCCGATCTGGGCGTGAACCGCAAGCGCCTCGTCGCGTGGATAGCGGCACTCGACGCTGCAAGCGCTAAGCATAAACACTAAGCGCCAAGCCAATGCGACACATCAGGATGACCGAAACATGCGCGGACTAGGCTCGTTCCTCAAGGACGCGTGGCGTCTGGCGGTTCCCTATTACAAATCCGAGGAGAAGTGGCGCGCCCGCTTCCTGCTGCTGGTGATCATCGCGCTGAACCTGTCTCTGGTCGGCATGAGCGTGATACTCAGCTACTGGCATCGCGAATTCTATAATTCCTTGCAGAACAAGGACTGGAACTCGTTCCTGCAGCTGCTGTTCAGCTGGCGTTCGAACGAGGGCGGCTTCATGCCCGGCTTTGTCGGCCTGGCGGTGGTCTATATCCTGATCGCCATTCACCGCACCTACCTGAACCAGCTGCTGCAGATCCGCTGGCGCACCTGGATGACCGGGCGTTTTCTGGACGAGTGGCTGGCCGACCGCGCCTATTACCGGATCTCCTTGGCCACAGCCCAAAGCGGCGAGCACGGCGCGACCGGTACGGATAACCCCGACCAGCGCATTGCGGACGATTTGCAGGAATTCGTCCAGAGCACCTTGTCGCTCGGCCTGGGGCTGTTGTCCAACATCGTTTCGCTGTTCAGCTTCGTCGGTATTCTCTGGGGGCTGTCCGGCGCCATGACGGTGTTCGGCGTCAACATTCCCGGCTACATGGTCTGGGTCGCCCTTGCCTACGCCATCCTCGGTACCTGGCTGACGCATCTGGTCGGCCGTCCGCTGGTCGGGCTGAACTTCCGCCAGCAACGGGTCGAGGCAGATTTCCGTTACGCCCTGGTGCGTCTGCGCGAGAACATGGAGGGCATCGCCCTATATGGTGGCGAAGGTCAGGAGAAAGGCCATCTGCTGCATCGCTTCGGCGCGGTAATCGGTAATTTCCGCGCCATCATGATCCGCACGAAATACCTGAATTCGCTTATTGCCGGTTATGGCCAGGTGGCGTCGGTGTTCCCGATCGTGGTTGCGGCGCCGCGCTACTTCGCCGGGCAGATGCAGCTTGGCGATCTGATGCAGACCGCCGGCGCGTTCAGCCGTGTGCAGGATGCGATGTCGTGGTTTGTGGAAGCCTATAGTTCGCTGGCCGCCTGGCGCGCGACCACCGAGCGGCTTTCGACCTTCCATCAGGCGATCGTCCTCGCGCGCGCCGCGAGCGGTCAGGGCCTGTTCGTAGAGGACTCCCCCGACGGCACGATCTCGTTGCGGGATATGACCCTGGCGCTGCCGAGCGGAACCGAATTGTTGAAGGATACGGACCTGACCCTGCGGCCCGGACACTCCGTGCTGATCGTCGGTCGGTCCGGCTCGGGCAAGTCCACCCTTTTCCGGGCCATCGCGGGGATCTGGCCGTTCGGTCATGGAAAGGTGGAACGTCCTGCCGGCACCTGCCTGTTCCTGCCGCAGCGGCCGTATATCCCGCTCGGCGATCTCCGCCATGCCGTCAGCTACCCCGCGCCTGTGGAGGCCTATGCGCGCGAGGAGGTCACCGCGGCTCTGCAGGCCGTTGGATTGCAGGGCCTGATCCCGCAGATGGATGTCGATCTGCCCTGGGCACAGCGCCTGTCCGGCGGCGAGCAGCAACGCCTGGCCGTGGCGCGCGCCCTGCTCGCAAAGCCAGACTGGCTGTTCCTGGACGAAGCCACCGCCGGCCTGGATACCGAGGGCGAGGCAGAAATCTACGACATGCTGAAGCGATCCCTGCCGGATACGACGATCGTCTCGATCGCCCATCGCCCGACCGTGGCAGCGTTCCATGATGAGCGACTGGTGTTTGACCGCAGGGACGGCCAGCCGGGCGTGCTGCGGTCGGAGGGAATGCTGGCGCCGGCCAATTTACCGGCGTGAACTCTGTTCCGAAGGTGGATTTCGCCGGTTAGCCTGCTTCGGCGAGGATTTTCAAAACCGCGCTGCCATAGCGTTGCAATTTCGACGCGCCGACACCCTTGATCTGGCCAAGGTCGTCCAGGTCAGCCGGGCGGACGGCGGCGATCTCACGCAGGACCGCGTCGTGGAAAATCACGTAGGGCGGCACGGATTGCGCCTTGGCCTGGGTCGAACGCCAGGCACGTAGCTGATCGAACAGGCTTTCAGTTTCCGCGGTTGGTTCCGCGCCGCCGGCTGGCGTGGAACCCCTATCCGCCCGGCGGCGGCTGGCAGGGGCAGGGGGTTCTTCTTCGCGCAGCATCACCTGGGTCTCGCCGCGCAGAATCGGCCTCGCCTTCTCGGTGACCAGAGCCAGGCTGGCATATTCGCCGCTTTCGGTCCGCAGTGCGCCATGCGCGATCAACTGGCGGATTACACCACGCCAATAGCCCTCGGAATGCTCGGCGCCGATACCGAAGGTCGGCAATTTGTCGTGGCCGTGCTTGGTCACCATGTCGGTCGCCTTGCCGCGCAGCACGGAAACAATGTGCAGCGCGCCAAACATCTGGCCGGTACGATAGACCGCAGACAGCAGCTTCTGCGCCGGCACGGTGCCGTCGAACAGCGAGACCGGGTTGGCGCAATTATCGCAATGTCCGCAGGGTCCGGGCAGTTCCTCGCCGAAACAGGCCAGCAGGGACTTGGTGCGGCAGGCGACCGTCTCGGTCAATGTCACCATTGCTTCCAACCGCTCGCGCATGACGCGCTTCTGCGCTTCCGGCGCCATCGATTGGGTCAGCCAATGCCGCGCGCGGGCGATGTCCTGGCCGCCGTACAGCAGCAGGGTATGCGCGGCATCTCCGTCCCGCCCGGCGCGGCCGATCTGTTGATAATAGGCCTCCGGGCTATCGGGCATGTCCAGGTGTACGACGAAGCGCACATCCGGCCGGTCGATCCCCATGCCGAAGGCGATCGTGGCAACCATCACCAATGCCTCGCCAGAGCGGAAACGCATCAGCGACGCACGCTTGTCTGCTGGGTCGAGACCGGCATGGAAGGCAATCGCCTGAATATTCTTTTCGTTTAGTTTCTGGGTTGTACGTTCGGTCTTTGCGCGGCTGCCGCAATAGACGATCCCGCATTCGCCGCGATGCCTGGCCAGAAAAGCCAGTAATTCCGACGTCTCGCCGACCTTCGCCTGAGCGGCGATGTTCAGGTTGGGGCGGTGGAAGCTGGCGACGAACACCTCCGCTCCGTCCATGCTCAACGACTGGATAATGTCGATGCGGGTGCGGTGGTCGGCGGTGGCTGTCAGGGCAATTCGCGGCACGCCCGGGAACAGCCGGGGCAGGCAGGCCAGCTCGCGATATTCCGGACGGAATTCGTGGCCCCACTGGGACACGCAATGGGCTTCGTCGATGGCGATCAGCGCGATCTGTAGGCGCGACAGGCGGTCCAGCGTGCCTTCGGTCAGCAGCCGCTCCGGCGAGACATAGAGCAGGTCCAGCCGGCCTTCATTCAGGTCGCGGGCGACGGCGCGAGCCTCGGCGGGATCGAGCTCGGAATGTAGCGCCCCGGCGGAGACGCCGACCTGGCGCAGCGCCGCCACCTGGTCATCCATCAGCGCGATCAGCGGAGAAATCACCACCGCAGTGCCGGGACGGCAGAGGGCAGGGACCTGATAGCAGATGCTCTTGCCGCCGCCCGTCGGCATCAGCACCAGGGCGTCGCCGCCGGCAATTACGTGCCGGACGGCATCTTCCTGCAGGCCACGGAAAGCGGGAAAGCCGAAGACCCGGCGCAGCGCCTCATCCGGCGATGCCGGCGTGGAGTGGTCCAGTGTAGGCTGGATCACCCGGTCCAGCATGCGATGTGCCCGGTATTGCCGTTACTTCGGGTTGACCGAGATCTCGACCCGGCGGCTCTCTAGGGGCGAATCGATGTAGGTCGTGGCGCCCTTCGGCAGCATGTTGATCCGCGAGGCTGGCACGCCCTTGGCGACCAGCTGGTCCTTCACGACCTGGGCACGAAGATCGGAAAGCAGCGCATTGGAACGCTTGCTGCCAACCGTGCTGGCAAATCCGGCAACCGTGACGATGTCGCGCGGATGCTCGACGGACCATTTGGCGGCGTCGTCGATGGATTTGCCGGCGCTGTCGTCGATGTCGGCGGACCACGCCGAGAAATACACAACGAGCTTGTGGCGCTCAGCGGCAGACGCAGGCAGCGCCGAAGCTGCAAGACCTAGCCCTAGAAGCATGGACAGAACCAGAAAACGGCGCATGCGAATCCCCCAAAAAATCAATGACACGTGACACGCAATGCCGCTCCTCGCGTGTCACGTCAATCAGAACCGGCAGATGCGATGCAACGAGGATGGCTCACGAATCCAGGGCGTTGAAACGCGTTTGGCGATCCTGCCGCCGGCTTGTCTTGCCTGGCGCCAACCTGGCCGCCACTTGACCGAAGCTGGGGTTCGGTGCACATAGCCTTATCGCATTACGCGCCCTTTCGTGGCGCATTCGTCGTTTTTCTGGGATAAAGCCATGGCCAAGAGCAATACTGTTCAGATCAAGTTGGTGTCGACCGCCGATACCGGGTTCTTCTACGTCACCAAAAAGAACGCACGCGCGCAGACCGGCAAACTCGAACTGCGCAAATATGACCCGGTCGTGCGCAAGCACGTCGCGTTCAAGGAAGCCAAGATTAAGTAATCGGATTCCTGGGTTCGGTCAGGGGCGATCAGCGTCCGGCGCTGGACTACAGGTCCTGAAATCCAACCGGCCTAGACCGTCTCGGCAAGTTCGACGCGGTTACGGCCGGCGCGTTTTGCCCCATACAACGATTGATCGGCCGCCCGAAGCAATGCTTCCGCGGTTACATCTGGCCGGTTGCAGCAAGCAACCCCGATGCTGATCGTGAGTTTGCGTTGGATGCCCGGCTCGCTCTCAAAGCCGAGTTGTTCCACGGCACCGCGCAGTCGTTCAGCGGCGATCATCGCCTCCGACTCATTGGCGCCCGGCATCACGACGGCGAACTCCTCGCCTCCATAGCGGGCGAGCGAATCGAATACGCGGGTGTTGGCGCGCAGTACGGTGGCGATCTGGCGCAGGGCCTTGTCGCCTGCAGCGTGGCCGAGTTCGTCGTTGACCGACTTGAAATTGTCCACGTCGAGCATGAGCACCGCGATATTTCCGGGTTTCCGGACCGCGAGCAGGCCCTGCAAATGGCG
>CAINEA010000655.1 GCA_903847525.1 uncultured Acetobacteraceae bacterium
CGATCTCGTATTTCACCACGTCGTGCCCATTGGCGCCGACCGCGTGCAAGCAGATCTGGCCGGTAAAGGCCGGAAGCCCGAAGCGCGCCCGCACCTCGCGGCTGTCGATCTGCACACCGCCCGGCCCGGCGGGGGCTTGCTCTTCCCAGGTAGCCAGCTCACCGCCGTCCGCATCGAACAGCCGTAGCCAGTAGCGCACAGATTTTGACCCATAATTGGCCCAATAATTCGCCGTGACCAGCCGCGTAGACAACCCGTCCTCATCGCGGAAGAACACAAAATTGGTGGCGAAGTTCAGCCGATCCAGATATCGGCCGCGATTGGTCAGCAACGCATCCGGCAGCCTTGCCTCGTCCAGGGTCAGCACCGTCGCCCCATCGGGCAGCATATGGGAAATGCGTGCGGCGATCTTGGCCGCGTCGAAAGCGGCGATCAGCACGGTTCGCGCACCCGAGTCCGGCAGTTCCGTCAAGGCCCGTGCGATGCGGCCCGCGCGGGCCGTGCCGACCGCCAGCACATCGTGAACGAACACGCCACTGAGGCCGGGAATATCCGGGTAAATCGCCACAATCGCGTCGGCGATGCCGTCGGGGTCGTACAGCGCCACGGGCCCGGCCTGCGCCAACCTGGCGTAGAGCCGGGAAAACCCCTCGGCGGCCAGCGGATGGGCCAGGGCCTTGTAAAGCACATTGCCGCCGGCGCGGGCGTTAAAGGTCTGGATTTGCAGCATGGAACTCCCCTACTCCGCCGGAGGCAGCGCGCCAAGTCCGGGTGGGCTTGGTGCGGGCAGGCCAAGCCGGCGGCACATCTCTGCCCCGGCCCACGCCGTGTCGTCGATCGGCCGCACCTGCCAGGTTTCCAGCCGCCCCTTGAAGGCGCGGATTCGCCCGTCCCCGATCAATCCGTTCAGGAACAGGCCGATCCGGCGGGACTTGCCCGGCAGTTCGGCGAACAGCACCGGGGCCTGGGTGGCCGCCGCCTCCGAAACCATCGACACGCTGTCCATCGTCGGGATGATCACATCGGCCAGCCCGAGCATGCCGAAATAGGGATTTTCCCCGGCTCCGTCCCAGATCCAGCCCCCAAGAGGTTGCAGGGCATCCGCCAGCAGCCGGGTCACGGCCGGATCGGTGCGGCGCGACGGCGTGACCATGATGCCGACCCTGTCGCGGCGAACCATGTCGGCCAGCTGCCCGGCCAGCTTTCCACCCGTCGCTGGATCCAGCCGGAACCTGCCGTTGGAACCGCCGACCAGCACCGCGACCAGCGGGCGCGGCAAATGGGCGAAACGCTCCCGCCATTGCTCCGCGGCCGCGGCCAGACGCTCGGGGGTCGCCCGATGCAGCGCCGTGCGGGTGACGATCACGTTCGGTCCGGTTAGCTCGTCATGCCGGTTGACCACCACGAGATCAAAGCGATCCGGGTTCAGGCTGGGGCTCTGCACCTGCACGACCCTCTGGCCACGCCGGCGCATGGCGGCACCGACAACGCTTGCCATGCCACCACAGCCGAACACCAGATCAGGCCATGGCGGCGCCAGCAGGCCCGGCCGAAAGGCCGACAGCGGTGACGGCCAGATCGTCTCGGGTAAGAACTTCCACGGCGCACGCGGCACCAGGGGGCGAGTGTCCGGGTTCAACCCGGCCGCCTCGGCGAGACCCAATGCCTGGGCCTGTAAACCGGCATAATCCTCGCTCAGAATCCACGAGGTGGGCGGGGCGATATTCATACGCGGGTTGTCGACGTGCACCCGGCCGTCGTCAACCGGAAGAAAAGCAGGGGCCCCGCGCAGGCGGGGCCCCTTGTCCGGTCAAAGGCGGAAAAGCCTACTTGGCCGGGTCGATGCCGATCGCCAGCGCCTGGGTCGTGACGATGGTCAGCCGCTCACCAACATTGAGCATCGCCATATCCTTCTGGCGCTGCGGATCCTTCACATCGACGGTGATGATCCGGCCGCCGGTCGGATTGACCAGCTGGATCTGATGCGCGGACATGTCGATCCCGACCACCAGTCCCGTCACAACGGTTTTGTCGGCGACGACGCCGCCGGGCAGCTGGGTCTTGTCGGCCTTGGCCGCTGCGATCAGCGCCATGTTCTCCGGCGTGTTGGCGTTGCCCTTGGAGATCACATACGCAACCGAGGTGAAATAATGGACAACCACGGTCTGGCCTGGCTTGACCTCCGCCAGGCGCTGCACGGCGTCGCCGGCATGCACGGCAAAGACTTCGCCAGTCGGCTTCACCAGGGTCACTTCCCGGGTCTTCATGTTCACGGCCTTCACCTTGGCGCGCAGGGTTACCGTCTGGCTCTCGCCGACGCCACCGAGCGCGGAGGTGCCCTGGGCATGCGCCGGGCTGGTCAATGCGGGAACGCCCAGTAGCAGCACGCCGGCCGTCATCAGGCCAAAAATATGGGGGAGTTTGCAGCGCATGGCAGAATCCTATGGGTAATTTTGAGGCGCGATCCTATCGGATCGCTTCCATGACGTACCATGCGCAGGACCCAAAATCCATCCACGAGACCTTTCCGGACGTTTCATTCTACTACTAAGCTGCTCGCTTAGAATGAAGGAGCCATGCGTGAACCTCACCCGCGACCTGATCGGCTACGGCGCCAATCCACCCAACCCGAAATGGCCCGGCGATGCGCGCCTCGCGCTCAATTTCGTGCTGAATTTCGAGGAAGGCTCCGAGCCCTCGGTGCCGGACGGCGACGGCCATTCCGAATGGGGGCTAACCGAGATCACCAGCAGCCCCGGCGTGCCGGGCCGCGATCTCGCCGCGGAGGGCATGTTCGCCTACGGCAGCCGGGTCGGCTTCTGGCGGATCCTGCGCCTGTTCGCCGAGCGGGACCTTCCCCTGACGATCTTCGGCTGCGCCCTGGCCCTGGAACGCAACCCGCCAGCGGCGGCCGCCATCCGCGCCGCCGGGCACGATGTCTGCTGCCACGGATGGCGCTGGGTGAAGCATTTCGAGCTGTCGGAAGCCGAGGAACGCGACCAGATCGCCCGTGCCGTCGCCTCCATCGAGCGGACCATGGGGGCTCGGCCTGCCGGCTGGTATTGCCGCTACGGGCCTTCTGTGAACACAAGGCGCCTGTTGGCTGAAGAAGGTGGGTTTACCTATGATTCAGATAGTTATGACGATGAGCTGCCTTATTGGCAGACCGTCCAGGGCGAGCCGCATCTGGTTGTGCCCTACAGCCAAAGCACCAACGACGTGAAAATGGGCCGCGGTGTTCTCGCCACCGCCGACGATTTCTTCCAGTTCTGCCGCGACGGCTTCGACATGCTGTACCGTGAAGGCCGCACCCAGCCGAAGATGATGTCGGTCGGCCTGCATATGCGCATCATCGGCCATCCGTCCCGCGCCGCTGGCCTGGAACGGCTGCTGGACTATGTGGCCCGGCACCGCGACGTGTGGATCGCCCGGCGCGTGGACATCGCCGAACACTGGCGCGCAACGCACCCCTACCCCGGCAAGGGCCTGAACGAAGGCTAGAGCGACACGCCATGATTGCCAGGGGAACGCCGTGGTGCTAGCGCCCCTGCGATGAATGCGGACACACTCACCCCCCTCAGCTGGACCGCCCGGCGCCGCTTGATCGGCGCCTGGTTCCGCGACCGCGGTCAGTTCGCGCGCAAGATGCTGCCGCGCACTTGCCCGGTCTGCGGCTTTCATGGCAGCTTCATCAGCGTCGGCAAGCCATCGCGCTGGGACGCGCGCTGCCTGAACTGCGGCTGCCGGGAGCGCCATCGGCTGACCTGGCTGTGGATGACCGAAGGTGGCGGCAACAGGCTGGAAGGCAAGCGCATCCTGCATTTCGCGCCGGAGAAGGTGTGGATGAAGCAGATGCGCGGCAACAAACTCTACGAGACGGCCGACCTGCTGCAGAAGGGTGTCACCCATAAGGTGGACATCACCCGCATACCGCTGCCGGACGCGAGCTACGACGTGGTCATGGCGCATCATGTGCTGGAGCATATCGACGACGACCAGACCGCTATGCGCGAGCTGTTCCGCCTGCTCAAGCCCGGTGGCACCGGCGTGTTCAGCGTGCCAGTCAACACGTCGCGCCAGGAAACCTACGAAAACCCGGCGATCACCGACCCCGATCTGCGCGTGGCGCATTTCAGTGCGCCCGATCACAAGCGCTACTACGGGCTTGATTTTGCAAATAAGCTGGCCGCAGTCGGCTTCACAGTGACAACCTTCCGCATGCCGCCGGATCAGGAGGTCCAATACGGCCTGTTGCGCGACGAGTGGATCTACATCGCGGCCAAGCCCGCCGGCTGATGACGGCGCCCACAGGCAAGCAACGGATCCTGGTCATCCGGCTGGGCGCCCTCGGGAACATTATCCAGTCGCTCGGACCGTTCGCCGCCATCCGCGCCCATCACGCCGAAGCCAAGATCACGCTGCTTACCCTGGCGCCGTTCGCCGCGTGGATGCGCACCGCCCCGTATTTCAACGAGGTCTGGGTGGACGAACGGCCGAACTGGTGGGACCTGCCGGGCCTGCTGAAGCTGCGCCGCCGGCTGGCGGGCGGCGGATTCACCCGGGTCTACGATCTGCAGACATCGGGACGTAGCAGCCGGTATTTTCAGCTTTTTCCGAGCGACCGACGGCCTGAATGGTCGGGCATCGTGCCGGGCGGCTCGCATCCCGACACCGCGCCGGACCGCAACCGCACGCACGACCTGATCCGCCAGGCCAACCAGCTTCGCCTGGCCGGCATTCCGGATACCCCGGCGGCGGACCTTTCCTGGTGCACCGGCGATATCGCCCGCTTCAACCTGCCCCAGCCCTTTGCCCTGCTCATTCCAGGAAGCGCGCCAACCCGGCCGCTAAAGCGCTGGCCGATCGGCAATTACGCTTCTGTCGCCGCCGAGCTATTGAGGCGCGGCATCACGCCGGTGGTCATCGGTTCGCAATCCGAACGCGACCTCGGGGCTCAGCTGGTTGCCTCGGTGCCGGATGTGCGCGACCTGACGGGGCAAACCAGCCTGGGCGATGTCGCGGACCTCGCCCGCGCGGCCGTGGGCGCCATCGGCAACGACACCGGCCCGTCCCATCTGATCGCGGCGGCGAACTGCCGGACCGTGGTGATCTTTTCGTATGATTCCGACCCCGCTTTGTGTTCCCCGGGGGGAACCGATGTGCGAGTGGTACGCAATCCCGATCTGGCAAAGCTGCTGCCCGGCGACGTGTTGGCGGCCTTCGACCGCGCCTGAGGCGAAGCAGTCACCAATCCTGCACATCCATCTTCGTCTCCGGCAAGCCGTTCACTTCCCAGGCCTCCCGGCCACCGCGGTACCAGTGGACGTTCTGATACCCCAGCGCCGCCAGCCGCAGCGCGAGGTTCCAGCCGTCGAAGCGTTCGGAATTGGTGCCGACCGCAACGATGGGAAGCGTTGCATCCCCCTTTGTCAGTTCGAGCATTTTCCGCCGAAGCCGGGCCTGGACCGGGTCAGAGACATTCCCCCCGGTCCCGGCCTCTCGCAGGACCACCGCATCGGGCAACGACGTCATCAGCGAATAGCGTCCCGTATCGATGACGAGCGGCTTGCGTTCCTGGATCAGCCGAACAAGGTCCGCGGTACGGAGGGTGGTGACGCCGGGCGCACGGATCGGCGTCAAACCGTAAAAGCTGGTACGCAAGGCGCCGTCCGTCGGCACGCTGACATCTGCGTCTTCCTCCGCGTGGTCACGCAGACCGGCCAGGCGCAGACCCTCCACATAGCGCCGGATTTGCGCCGCAGAGACCGGGTTTGGGCGGCCCCCGCCCCAGGC
>CAINEA010000656.1 GCA_903847525.1 uncultured Acetobacteraceae bacterium
GCGCCTTGCCCGCGAGCACTGCCTTGACCCGGTCGGTCGCCGTGTCCGTGACCTCGCGCACCCGCACGACACGGCGCCCGCCGGTCATCGAAAGCGACGCGGCCTCCTCGCCCAGACGATCGGCGGTTTCACGCGTGAGGTCGGCGACCAGGAAGGGATCGTCGAGGCTGCCGGCGACGCTGCGGACCAGCGCCTCGGCGCGATCGCGTATCAGCCCGGCATCCTCGCCGTGCAGCAGCACCACGCGGCAGGTGCCGGGGTCCTTCGCGAACGCCGGGAACCGCCGCGCGTCCAGCTTCATGCCGGCTCAGCCCGCGCTGGCCGCATGGCCGCGGAACCAGGCGGCCACCTGGATGGCGATCTGGTCGGCGATCGCATCGGCCATCCGCTTCTGCGAATCCTCGTTGCTAAGATCGCTGAAGAAATATTGCTGGTTCAGGATATTGAAGCCATCCACCGCGTGCGCGTGGCCCGCCGCCAGGCGGGTTCGGCCGGGATCCTGGGCGACCAGATACCATTTCGCGTCGCCGATCACCCGGATGCGGGTGACATTGTTGTCCGTCAGCACCGCGATCCCCTCGCCGCCGATCCCATAGCTGACCGTCAGGGTGTAGCGCCGCGCCACGCCGGTCTCGCCGCGTTCGAAGCGTTCCTGCAGCGCCTGGCGCAGCAATTGCCCGCTGCGCTCGCCGATATTGTCGATGAATACCGCGGCCATCTCCCGCTGCGCGGTGCCGGCGTCACCCGACTCGGTCGGCATGTAGACCGGATGGAAGCCGCAGCCCGCAAGCCCGGACAGGCCCGCGAGGCCTACCAATCTTGCGAGCAGGGGACGGCGGCCGATCATCCGGCCCTAGGCCGCGATGACGAAATTGACGATGCGGCCCGGCACGTGAATACGCTTGACCACGCGCTTGCCGGCCAATAACCGCGCAACGTTCGGCTCGTTCTCCGCGGCCGAGATCACCGTCTCCGCCGTGGCGTCCGGAGCCACGACGACCGAGCCGCGCAGCTTGCCCATCACCTGCACCGCGATGGTCACGCTGTCGGCTGCAACCAGGGCCGGATCGGCCTTGGGCCAGGGCAGGTTCGCCACCATCGGCTCGCCGGGGTGCAACAGCGCGTGCACCTCCTCGGCCAGATGCGGCATCATCGGGCCGGCCAGCCGCGCCAGCATCGACAGCGCCTCCAGCCGGGCCCAGGCCATGCCCGGCTCAGCGGCGGCGCGATCCCCTTCCGCGATGGCGTTGGCTAGTTCGTACAGACGGGCCACTGCCACGTTGAAGGCGAAGCTTTCCAGCGCCTCGGTCAACGCGGCGATCGCGCGATGGGTCGTGCGGCGCAGCGCGAGCGCCGGCGGGCCAAAGGTATCCGGCTCGGCGCCAGGCGTCAGCCCGACGCCGGCCTCGGCGAGGCGGTAGACCCGTTGGGTGAAGCGATAGGCACCGGCAACGCCGGATTCGGTCCACTCGATGTCGCGGTCGGGCGGATTGTCCGACAGAATGAACCAGCGTGCCGTATCGGCGCCATAGCGGGCGATGATCTCGCCGGGATCCACCGTGTTGCGCTTGGACTTCGACATCGCCTCGACCCGGCCGACCGTAACGGCCTCGCCGGTTTCCCGATGCACGGCACTGCCGTCGGCGCGGATATCCACTTCCTCGGGATACAGCCAGCGGCCATCGGCCCCACGGAAGCTGGCATGGGTGACCATCCCCTGGGTGAACAGGCCGTCGAACGGTTCGTCCACCGCCAGACTGCCGGTGGCGGACATCGCGCGGGTAAAGAAGCGCGAATACAGCAGATGCAGGATCGCGTGCTCGATGCCGCCGATATACTGGTCGACCGGCAGCCAATGATCCGCCGCGGCGCGGTTCACCGGCTCACTGGCCTGCGGGCTGCAGAAGCGGGCGAAATACCAGGAGCTGTCGACGAACGTGTCGCAGGTGTCCGTCTCCCGCCGCGCGGGGGCGCCGCAGGACGGGCAGGCGACGTGCTTCCAGGTGGGGTGGTGATCGAGCGGATTGCCCGGCTTGTCGAAGGTCACGTCGTCGGGAAGCACCACCGGCAACTGATCGGCGGGAACCGGCTGCACACCGCAGGCGGGGCAATGGATCACCGGGATCGGGCAGCCCCAATAGCGCTGACGAGACACGCCCCAGTCGCGCAGGCGCCAGTTGGTGACACCGCGGCCGACGCCGAGCTTTTCGAGTTCCGCGATGGCGCGCGCCTTGGCCTCGGACACGTCCAGGCCGTCCAGGAAGCCCGACTGGTAGATCGTGCCGGGTCCGACATAGGCATCGTTGCCGACCGCAAAGGACGCGGGATCGCCATTCGGCGGCAGCACGACGGGGGTTACTTCCAGTCCGTATTTACGGGCGAACTCGATGTCGCGCTGGTCGTGCGCGGGGCAGCCGAAGATGGCGCCAGTGCCGTATTCCATCAGCACGAAATTGGCGATCCAGACCGGGAAGGTCTTTCCCGCCAGGAACGGGTGCGCGACGCGCAGCCCGGTGTCGAAGCCTTTCTTCTCGGCCGTCTCGATCACCGCCTCGCTGGTGCCGAGCTGCCGGCATTCGGCGACGAAGGCCGCCGCTTGCGGGTTGCGCGCCGCGATGGCGGCGGCGATCGGGTGTTCCGGCGCCAGGGCGACGAACGACATGCCGAACAGCGTATCGGGCCGGGTGGTGTAAACCTCGATCTGCTGGATGCCGGCTTCCGGGGTCACCAGTGGAAAGTGCAGCTGGGCGCCGGTGCTGTGGCCGATCCAGTTCTTCTGCATCGTGCGCACGCGTTCCGGCCAGCGGTCCATCCGGTCCAGCGCCGCGAGCAGGTCGGAGGCGTATTTGGTGATGCTGAAGAACCACTGCGACAGCAGCTTCTTTTCCACCAGAGCGCCGGATCGCCAGCCGCGGCCATCGATCACCTGCTCGTTGGCCAGCACGGTGCCGTCGACCGGATCCCAGTTCACCCAGCTTTCCTTGCGCTCCACCAATCCGGCGGCGAGGAAGTCCAGGAACAGCTTCTGCTGCTGGCCGTAATAGCCGGGCTCACAGGTCGCGAACTCGCGCGCCCAGTCCAGCGACAGGCCCATGCGCTGCAATTCGACGCGCATGTTGGCGATATTCTCGAATGTCCATTTGGCCGGATGCACGCCGCGCTCACGCGCCGCGTTCTCCGCCGGCAGGCCGAAGGCGTCCCAGCCCATCGGATGCAGCACGGAAAAGCCCTGCGCCCGCTTGTAGCGCGCGACCACGTCGCCGAGCGTGTAGTTGCGAACATGCCCCATATGGATCTTGCCGCTGGGGTAGGGAAACATCTCCAGCACGTAGTATTTGGGCTTGCCGTCGGTCGGCAGGTCCTCGACATGGAAGCAGCCGTGCCGGTCCCACTCAAGCTGCCAGCGCGGCTCCGCGGCCCGGAAATTATAGCGGGGAGCGTCGGGGGCGGTTTCGGTCTGGATCTCGGTCATCCGTATTCCTGGCATCCGTATTCCTGGTAGATTTCGTAGGGCGGAAAAGCGAAGCGCCTTTCGCCAGGCCGCCTGCCTGGAAAGGGTGGGGTGCGCTGCGCGTACCCACCCTGCACGCCTTTGGCCGCTAGCTGGTCGGGTTGCCCTGCGCACGCAGCGTGCGGGCGCGCGACAATACCCGGTTTTCGATTTCCGAAACCGTCCCTGGGGCCATCGGGGCATCCACCCACTGGCCCTTTTGTTCCACCTGCCGGAACATCGCGATGCGCAGCGCGTCGGCGCGCAGTTCGCGACTCAGGATATAGGCGGTGGCCTTGAAGCGTTCGCCGCCCGCGCCCTGCGGCTGATACCAGTCTGTGATGATCACGCCGCCGAACGGATCGGCCGAGGCAAGCGGCATGAACGACAGGGTATCCAGCGCGCCGCGCCACAGATAGGCGTTGACGCCCAGCCCGCCGCCGCCGCCGCCCTGATCCGCCGGCTTGTTCTTGGACGTGCCTAGAATCACGTCGCTGCCGGTGGCGCTGCCGATCAGCCGGGAGCTTTCCGAATTGGGTCCGCCCTCGCCCGAGTAGTTGTCCGGCACCTGGTTCGGCGTGATGGCCGAGCAGCCGGCCAAGGCCATCGCCCCCAGCAGCAGGGTAGGCAGGAACTTCGATCGTGAGAGGGTCATGTCAGGGTCCGGGGTGCTTGCAAATCCAACGCGCTACCTAGCCTGTCCGCGATGTGCCGCCAATACCCACCAATTCGGACCTTATTGCGGCAGATAGGGGCTGCCACAAAAAAACGGCGGGGAAAGCGCCCCGCCGTTTCTTTAATCAAGGCTATCAGAGGCTTACCAGTTGACGGCGACGCCCAGAAGGACGGACTGCGCCTGGATCTGAGGCTTGCCCTCGCCAGCGGCGTTGGTCACCCAGTTGAAGCCGTTCTGCTTGCGCTGCTGGTAGAGGTAGTCAGCCGAAACCGCCAGGCCAGGGGCAACCACGTAGCGGCCACCGAAGGAGATTTCCTGTTCGGCCAACTGCGTCTGACCCACCAGGGCGGCGGAGCCCTGCGAGGTCGCGACCGCGCCGGTGACGCCCAGGGTCAAAGCGCCCGTGACATACTGCAGGCCGACGGTGGTGGCGTTCAGGTTGGCGCCGCCGGCGGGCTTCAGAGCGAACTGGCCGTTCATGGCGCCGCCGATCCAGTTGGCGCCCAGAGTGAAGCCGGCGAACGTGCCAGCGATACCGGCATTATAGACGCTCAGGTTGTCGAAGTAGCCGGCAGTCGAACGGCCGGTCGGAGCCAATCCGGTGTAGCTGACCTGACCGCTGCCAACATACACGCCATAGGCGCGTACATTCACAGGACCCACGTCGCCGAGGTAGCGCAGACCGATCTGGTACAGGTCGGTGTAACGGCCGGCGTCAGCCGCGTTGGACGACGACGACAGCGTCGAGCAGGTGCTGGAAGCAATCGGGCAGATCGCCGTGAGGGTGTACGGCGAGGTGCCGCCATCGGCGTAGAGGTTGCTCGGGCTCGGCGCGTAGGAGAAGCCGGCCTCAACACCGAACAGCTTCGGCGAGATGTAGGCGATCTTGTTGCTGCCGTACTCGTTGCCGGCCACTGCCATCCAGTAGAACGGGACAGCGGTGCGGCTCGGGGTCACGGTCTGGGCGTCACCGCCGTTCAGCACGCCGGAGTTCGACCAGTTTTGGCTGGTGGTCACGCCGCCGTCGAACAGCGAGATCACGCCGTCACCCTGGCCGAAGCGCACCAAGCCCCAGTTGTCGCCGGCGGCATACACGAAGGCGCGGCGAACCATGAGCGTCTGGCCCGAGGTCGCGCCGCTGCCGCCCGTGGTGTTGGTGCCCCAGTTGGTGCGGATTTCAGTGCCGGCACCATAACGCAGGCCGTTGGTCGCCATGGCGTCCAGGCCCGGATACAGGCGTATATAGGTGCCGATGCCGTACGGATTGCGCTTCGCGCCGGTCGGGGCCACGGCTGCAACCTTCGCGGTCGTGGAGGTGATGGCGCCGGTTCCGTTGTTGACGCTGACGAAGGTGTTGCCGGCCGGAAGGGTCGAAGCGCCGCCCTTGGGCAGGGTCACGACGGTCAAGCCACCGGAAGCCGGGGTACCGGGAACGTAGACGCTGTCGACGTTGGACCAGCCAGCGCCGGCTTCAACGTTCACGCGGCCACCGAGGCGAACGACGAACGTGCCCGGGGTCGGGTTGGCGGTCGGGCCCTTGATGGCTGCTGCCGTGACGTTGTTGTTGTTGTTGGCGCCGGCGGCGGACGTCGGAACGTTCGGGATCTGGCCCGAATAGGCGCTCTCGACCATTCCCGGAACCAACTGGGCGAAGGCACCACCGGTGCTCGCGCTGAGCATGGCCACACTGGCCAGCAGAATCTTACGCATGTAAACCCTCCTCATTTCGCCGGGGGTCCCGGCAGACATTCTCAGGCCCCGCCCCATTCGTCCCACCGGATGAACCCCTGAACCAACACCTCGGGACACATCCCCGCAAAGGGGGGCAGCCAGACCTGGACATACTATGAGCAGTCCCTTTGATTTCCCGCAACGGCTTGACGACCCTTCGCATGGCATTTGCGAAACACTGTGGCGCCAGAGCAACAGCGCCGTGGCAGGACGATTACACCAGCGCGCCGATCGCCCCGGCGCCCTGGCAAACATCCCTGGGCAGGGCCCGCACCCGGCTTCCCTCGATGCCGCCCAAAGCCGCGACCGCCAGCCCGCCCCGCCGCGCCAGCCGGCTCCAGCGCGCCACACCCAAAGCCGCGCCGCCGGGATGGCTGTCGGTCGGAAATGCCGGCGACAGAAACGCCAGGTCCACCCCGGTACGCGCGGCGCGCAGGAGTTGCGACAGATCGTGCGCGGAACTTGTTGCAAAGGCGCCACGACCCCGTGGCGCGGGCCCCCGCCCGCCCCGCAGATGCACGCCGGCCCCCAGCGATGCCGCAAGCCGTCGATCCCCGGCCACGACAAGGGCCAGCCGGCGGTTGCGGCAGATCCTAGCCAGGTCCCGGCCCAGCCGCGCCCGGTCCGGCGCGCCGTCATGGCGCAGAACCACCCCGCACAGTCCCCGCGGCAACCGTGCCACGGCCGCACGCGGATCGGGCAGCCGCGCCGCGTCGGTAAACAGCCACAACACGGGAAGACCCTTCTGTCCGGGCCGAAAGCGCTGCCGCGACTTGACGGCGCGGGCCCAGGCGACAAGCTTTTGATCCATGAACACGCCCCAACAATCGCCATCCCCCCCGGACACCGCCGGGATAACCGCCAATCTGGCGCGGATCCACGAGCGGATCGCCGTCGCCGCGCTCGCCGCCGGCCGGCGGCCAGAAGACATCACCCTCGTGGCCGTGTCCAAGACCAAACCGATTGAGGCCGTCCGCGCGGCCCTGCAAGCCGGCCAGACGATCTTCGGGGAAAACCGCGTGCAGGAAGCCGAGGAGAAATTTCCCTTACTGCGGCAAGAATTTCCCGATCTGCAGCTGCACCTGATCGGCGGCCTGCAAACCAACAAGGCACGCGACGCGGTGCGCCTGGCCGACGTGATCGAAAGCCTGGACCGCCCAAGGCTGGCGGACGCCATCGCCGCCGCGGCCGAAAAGGAAGGCCGCCTGCCCCGCCTGCTGATCGAAGTGAACGTCGGCAACGAACCGCAAAAAGCCGGCATCCCCACCGAAGACGCGGACAGCTTCATCGCCGACTGCAAATCCCGCTTCGGCGACAAACTCGCCGGCCTGATGTGCGTCCCCCCCGCCGGCGAAGACCCCAGGCCGCACTTCACCTGGCTCGCCAACCGCGCCGCCAAACATAATCTGAACATCGTCTCCATGGGCATGTCCGCCGACTTCGAAACTGCCATCGCCTGCGGCGCCACCTGGATCCGCGTCGGCACCGCCATCTTCGGCGGCCGCTGACCGTGCCGTTAGGGTCCGGGGCGGGAGCAAGCAAGGTTGGGGCTTTGCCCCAAACCCCAGGAGGGGCGCTGCCCCTCCACCCCGCCAGGGAACTCGTTCCCTGGAC
>CAINEA010000657.1 GCA_903847525.1 uncultured Acetobacteraceae bacterium
CGCGCGATCATGCAGGCGTTGCCAGACCGGACGGACCGACGCCTCATCCAGCAGAAGCGGCGCGCAAGGCTGTGCCTCGGCACGCGCCTGCTCGTCGGCGGTCATGTCGGGGTGCAAAATGGTGGGTTCGGCGGCATTGTCGAAGAAGCCGCGATTGCCGGTTTCCAGGTAGCTTTCGGTGGCCAGCCCCTCGGCGAGCAGGATCGAATGGTGGTCCAGCTCGACATGGAAATACTCCACGCTGGCGAGGCCGGTTTCCTGGCGGATGGTCATGCCGTTGATCAGCATGCGAGCGGGGATAAGCCCGCCATCGGCAAACATGGCGTGATCGGGGGAGACGAACAGGTCGCGGTGCGGGACGCCGTCCGCGAACGCGTTGGCCGAGATCCGCACGGGGGCCACGGCCCGGATTTGCGGATGGGCGCGCAGGTCGAGTTGGCGGCGGCCGATCCAGCGCACTTCCTGTAGTACCGGAGCGCCGTCCTGCAGCGTGACGATGCGTTGGCCCGGTTGCAGGTGCTCCACGGCGATTGCACCGCTGTCGGTGGCTATGCATGTGCCGGCGGCGAAGCAAATGGTCAGCAGCGTGCCTGTGCCGCTGTCGGATGTAATCGCGATATCTGACGCGCTGAAGCCGGCTCCGACGCTAAAACCAGTGAAAGTGAAAACAGTCGTAAGGCCTTGGCGGATTTCCAGGCCCGCCCCGGCGACGACGGCCGTATATCCGCCACTGCCATAGACCAGCCCCGTGAGATCAATCGTATTCGATCCCTGGAAACCGACGATATTTCCTGCATACGTGGTGCTTTGGGCACCCATTAGGAGGCGGTCGCTGGTTCCATCCTCGAACGTGAAGGAGATGCCTCCCCCGGTTATTGGTCCGGAGAATTGCGCGGTCGATCCGGAGTTCAATTGCCAGTTCAGATGACCGGCCGCGCCGTTGAAGACCCCGTTGCCGCCGACAATAACACTGGCGCCGAACTCCTTGACGAAATCGGCAACAGACCCCTCGCCCCCGGAAAGGCCTAAATCAGTGAAATCGCCCGTCGAGGTAAGCAACGTGCCCGAATTAAATTGAAGCGTGATGCCTGCGGTACCCTCGCCGCCGAGGAGAACGCTCGCGGCAGGCGCAGGTATGGGGAAGAACAATGTTACAGTATAGGGGGTCGATGACGAGAAGAACTCCACATTGTCCGTCGAATTAGGTATGTGGGCGGGGAACCAGTTTGCGGTGTCTTCCCAAATCCCATCGGTTGGGTGTTGCCAAACGATTATCCCCATAGAAAAGCTCCCGCTGAATGCAAGCCGAGCTTGCAGTTTTGCATATACAAGCGTCTCAGCATGCGGGATTTTGCCGATTTGCACCAGAAAAAATTTCAACCGTTACGAGGTGGGTCTGGAAAGATGCCCCCTAAAGCTGTGACGCATGGATGGAATTCTATTATGAATCCATAAGGATTCCGTTGAGCCACTGAACTGCGGCCGGCTCATCTATGTTACATGCGATGATCGGCTGGAGGTTGGTGGTATGCGCCGGTTGGCGCACATTGGTACGGAGCCGCGAGGGTAGCTGCCCGCCGGCAACGGCATGGCCTGAAAAGGCGAACGGGGCGCTTTCACCTGATTTGAAAGCACCCCGCTGGTCGGATTGTTTGTGTGTCTGGTTCAGGCGGCGTGGCGTGTGCCTTCGGAAGCGGCCAGGGGGTAGAAACCGGTGCCGGCCAACGTCAGTTCCAGCAGAACCGGGCCGGTTGGCAGCGGAATCGTCGCGTCACCATTGGTCCAGCGCTGTATGCCGTTGGCGGCGCGCTCCGCGTCCCACCAGCCATGCGACAGAGCAGGGTGGTCGATGGCCACGTCTTCGGTCCCATCGGCTGAGTGCAGTTCAATCCGTTCGACGGCAACGCCGAGCTGGCGGCGGTCGTTCAGCCAGGGGTGGCTGTCGGCCGGGGCGGCGGCGCGCGACACCAGCCGAGCCGATCGCAGGCCGGCGGGCAGGGCGAAGACATAGCGGCCCGAGGCCACTTCCATCGGCTGGAATTCGCGGCCACCGGCCAGGACGCGAAGTTCGGCATCGCGCGTTGTCTCGGGTGTTTCACGGACCAGCCCGGCGGCAGTCGCGCGATCGTGCAGGCGCTGCCAGACCGGGCGAACCGATGCCTCATCCAGCATGAAAGGCGCGCAAGGCTGGGCCTCGGCTCGCGCCTGCTCGTCGGCAGTCATGTCGGGGTACAAAATGGTCGGCTCGGCGGCGTTGCTGAAGAAGCCGCGATGACCGGTTTCCAGGTAGCTTTCGGTGGCCAGGCCCTCGGCGAGCAGGATCGAATGGCTGTCCAGTTCGACGTGGAAATACTCCACGCCGGCCAAGCCGGTTTCCTGGCGGATGGTCATGCCGTTGATCAGCATGCGGGCGGGGATCAGGCCGCCATCGGCGAGCACGGCGTGGTCGGGGGAGACGATCAGGTCGCGGTGCGGCACGCCGTCGGCGAACGCGTTGGCCGAGATCCGCACGGGGGCGACGGCCTTGACCTGCGGATGGCTGCGTAGATCCAGCTGCCGCCGGCCGACCCAGCGCACTTCCTGCAACACAGGAACACCGGCTTGCAGTGTGACGACGCGATGACCCGGTTGCAGCTCTTCAACGGCGATCTCATCGCTCTCCGCAGCAATGCGCGTGCCGGCGGTGAAGCAGACGGTCAGAAGCAGACCGCCAGTTCCGGTGCCATCGGACGAGGTGATCCGGAGGTCCGCGATGGTATTGCTGCCGCCGAACGTGAAGCTGTTGAAGAGGAACTTGGGTGTGCCGCCTTGGTCTATTTCCAGTGCCCCGGATTCCGTGATGATGCTCGACCATCCGCCGGAGGTGTATTGAATACTCGAAAGGTCGATCTCGTTCCTGCCCTGGAAGCCGACGATCGAACCAGAATAGATAATACCATTGTTGCCGAGAGTCAGATTGTCCGAGGTCGAATCGCCGAAGGTGATGGTTATCCCGGTGCCCTTGACCGAACCGTAGAATGTCGTGAACGAACGATTTGTCAGCGTCCAATCGAGGTGATTGGCCCCGGATGAACCGAAAAGCCCGTCGCCCCCGACGGCGAAGGTGGCGTTGTTCATCGTGACGGCGTCGTTCGACCCGCTACCGCCTAGGTTGCTGAAGTCATGCTCGACCGTGACAAACGAGTTGGACTGCAGATCAAGAGTGACCCCAGCGGACCCAGGGCTGTTAATCGTGAGACTGTTGACGTCCCGAAGACCGGTTATCGTAACGGTGTAGGGGGTCACCGACGCATCAAATTCCACGTCGTCGGTACTCCCCGGGACCGTACCGCTGTCCCAGTTCTCGGGGAGGCCCCATTCGCCGCTGGTGCCGGGGAGTTTCCAATTGATGAGTGCCATGCCGGTGCCTTATCTTCTGAATTTGGATCGAGAACGGTCTAACCTGGATAATAAGTTTCGATGCTGCGCTAGAGACATTTCAGGAAAAATGCGTCTGACAGGGGCGATATCGACAGTAAACGCCAAGCATTTCCCCGATTTTGAGATAACTTCTATCTATGCGGGCATTGTTTCGTAGTAACACATGTAAAACGTGCGAGATCGGAAGGGTATCAAACCCGCGGCCAGAGATCCAATGCAACGCCAGAAAGGCACCGCTTTCACGGTGCCTTCGCGGTAACAGCCGGCGGGCTTGCTGCTTCCCCGATCAGAAGGGAGGCGGGCGGATAGGGTTCGATTATTCTACCGTGACCTGTGTGAAGTCCTGGTACCAACTCTGGGCCGGGTTGAAGCCCTTCACCTTCTTGGACATCGCGCGCGGGTTCTGGTCGTGCACGATGAACAGCCACGGGGCCTCGTCCACCACGATGCCGTGCGCCTTGGCCAGAAGCTTCGTCTGCTCGGCCTTGTCGAACGTCGACTGCGCGGCGCGGGCGAGGTCGGTGAACTCCTTGTTGCTCCAGTGGCCCCAATTGTAGTTGGTCGGGGAGAAGCTATCGATCGCGTAGTAGCGGAACATCGAGGACGGATCGGTGAAGCTCAGGCTGATATTGACCCCGTCCACGCCATGTGACTGCGGTGCGGTCGGGGCGTTGCGGATGGCGACCAGCATGGTGCCCCATTCCACCACGTCGAAGTCGATGTCCATGCCGACGGCCTTGAAGTTCTGCTGCATGAACTCGTTCATCGGGATCGGCTGCATCTGCCCGGAACCGGATGTGGAGATCATGATCTTCGCCTTCACCGGCTTGTCGGGCCCATAGCCGGCGGCCTTCAGCAACGCCTTCGCCTTCTCCGGATCGTAGGTGTAGTGGTTTTCCGGCGATCCGAAAAATGGGTCACCTACGGGGTACAGACCCGCCGCGGGTTTGGAAATTCCGTTCAGCAGCTTGCCCAGTCCTTCCCGGTCGATCGCGTAGTTCGCGGCCTGTCGCACCCGCACATCGTTGAATGGTGAGGTCGGCAGGGTGTTCAGCACATAGGGATAGGTGTGCGGATACGGCCAAAGGCTGATTTTGAAACCGGCATCCTTCAGCGATGGGATGGCGTCCGGCGGCGGCACCTCGATCCAGTCCACCTGGCCCGAGCGCAGTGCCGCCAGCCGGGTGGTTGCCTCCGGCATCGGCATCACAATCAGCTTCTGCAGCTTGGGAATACGGGATTTGTCCCAGTAATCCTCGTTGCGGGTCATCTCCACGGACTGGCCCGGCACCACCTTGGTGATCCGGAACGGCCCGGTGCCGGACGGCGCCTTGGCGAATTCTGGCCAGCTCTTGCCCTTTTCCCACTGGGCGGGGCTGGCGATCAGGATGCGGGTCAGCACGTAAGGGAAGAAGCTGAACGGAAACTTGGTGGTTATCGCCATCGTCTCGTCGTCGATCTTTTCCCAGGTATCGAGCATCGAGACGGTGGCGCGTACGATCGGCGCCGCCGGGGCATCGTATTGCGGCGCCTTGCTGTCGTAGATGCGCTGCAGGTTCCACAGCACCGCATCGAGCGTGAACGGCGAGCCGTCGTGGAACTTCACGCCCTGGCGCACCTTGAAGATCCAGCGCAACGGGTTGGCCGGATCGTTGTGCCATTCGGTGAACAGGCCGGGGGCGACATCGGCGAGCTGGTCGGTGTGGGTGAAGTCCCAGTTGATGATGCTGTCATAGGCGGGGTAGCCGAGGAACCGGAAACCCTCACCGCCATTGTTGGGTATGCCGGTGACGGTGGGCAGGTCGGCCGCTGTCATGGCCACGCGCAGGGTCTGGCTATGCGCCGGCGCGCCAACGAGCAGGGCGGCGGCGAGGGTGATCGTGGCGAGTTTGGTGGTGGCGGGTTTGGTCGGGTGCATATGTTTTCTCCTGAAATGACCGGTCATTCCGCGGCCACGCGGGTTGTTGCCGGGGCGGTCGAGGCGAGCAAAGCGAGGCATTCGTCGGTGCTCATGACATCGGCGAAGGCGTAGGCCATTATGTCGAGCGTGGCGTTGTGCTCGGCATCGTTGAAGGTGGCGCAGCCGTCGGAGATGAACGCCACCTTGTAGTTCAGCATCATCGCGTCGCGCGCCGTGGACTCGCAGCAGACATTGGTCGCGGTGCCGGTGATGATCAGCGTGTCGATGCCGCGCGATTGCAGGGTCTCATGCAGATCCGAGGAACCTTGCACGAATGCGCCGAATCGGCGCTTGAGGACCTTCAGGTCCTCCGGCTGCACATCCAGGCCGGACCAGAGATCGTGGCCGAAGCTGCCCGGGGTGAAGGCAGCGACCATCCGTTCCTTGCGGGCCGGGTTGGAGAACACATCGAAATAGGTGGACCAGCTGGAAAGGGCGTCGGTGTCGAACGTGTTTTGAATGTACACCACCAGTCCGCCGCCCGCCCGTACCGCCTGGCTGATGCGGTTCACGTTGGGGACCACTTCCCGTGCCTCGGCGATTTCCGCGGGTTGGCCTGGAGCCATGAAGCCATTTTGAAGATCGACCACAATATGGGCAGTTCGATCAAATTTTAGGCTTTTTAGCGGATGCAATGTCCCGCGCCGCTCGATGATTCGGCTGATGACGGCATCTGATAGTGCTATTTTGTGCATTCATGGCCCCAATGATGCGTTCGTGTGCGGAATTTGCCTATTTCCGGCGCAACAGGTGTCGCTATCCATCCAGAGCAAATGCCGGGCCATTTGCTTTGCTGTGGGAGCGCCCCCGCGTTTCGGATGGCCCCGGATTTGCAAGGCGTGCTGCGCTGCACCATCCGTCTTTAGGTGCCCACTCGGCCACGCGCTCATTCAGGAGACAGGCATGCTTCTCTTTGCGGCCCGCAGACTGCTCCAGGCAATCCCGATCCTGTTCGGGGTATCCCTGGTCATCTTCGGCCTGGTCCACATTGTTCCCGGCAATCCCATAGACATGCTGCTTCCCCCGGAAGCCTCGCCGGAGGTGATCGCCGAAATGAAGGCGACCTTCGGGTTCGACAAGCCGCTCTATGTCCAATATTTCCTCTGGCTCGCCCGTTCGCTCACCGGCGATTTTGGCCTGTCGGTCTTTAACGCGACGCCTGTGGCGGGCCAGTTGTTCACGGCGCTGGGCTACACGCTGCGCTTGGCGATGTGCGCGGCGGTGCTGGGGTTTTCCATCGGCATCACCCTTGGTTTGCTTGCCGCGTTCCACCAGGGTCGCTGGCCGGACAAGCTGTCCTCCGCGCTGGCCACCACCGGCGTCAGCCTGCCGCATTACTGGTTCGCCATCGTGCTGGTGATGATCTTCGCGGTGTTCTGGGATTGGCTGCCGGCACAGGGCATGGGGGAGGAGGGCCAGAGTTTCTGGGAATATGTCCGTCATCTGATCCTGCCGGTGATCACCCTGTCCCTGATCCCGATGGGCGTGGTGGCGCGCCTGGTGCGCGCGACGGTGCTGGACATCCTGAGCCAGGAATTCCCCTCTGCACTGGCCGCCAAGGGCATGACCAGCGGGCCGATCCTGCGCCATATCTGCCGCAATGCCGCCCCGCCGGTGCTGGCGCTGATGGGCCTGCA
>CAINEA010000658.1 GCA_903847525.1 uncultured Acetobacteraceae bacterium
AAATCGACGGTATCCTTGTCGATATCGGCCAGCAGCAGGCTGGCCGCCTTGGCCATGCGCACTTCGGTATAGCGCATCGCCGCCGGCGGATCGCCGTCAACGGACCCGAAATTGCCCTGCCCGTCGATCAGCAACACGCGCATGGAGAACGGCTGCGCCATGCGCACCAAGGCGTCATAGATCGAGGCGTCGCCATGCGGGTGATATTTACCCATAACCTCGCCGACCACGCGGGCCGATTTGCGATACGCCTTGTCCGGCGTGTAGCCAGCCTCCTGCATCGCATACATGATCCGCCGATGGACCGGCTTTAGCCCGTCGCGTGCATCGGGCAGCGCCCGCGCGACAATGACGGACATGGCATAGTCGAGGTAGGAGCGACGCATCTCCTCCTCAAGCATCACCGGGTGCAGGTCCTCCGGCGGCCGACCCTCGGGAGGCCCACTCTCTGGAGGAGGCGGGGGCGGGGCTTCAGGCGTGTCGCTCAAGATGTGCTCGGTTCAGTTCAGCGGGAGGGGTTGGCCTTGCGCAGGGGAAAAGCGCAGGAGTCGGGAACACGAATAAGACGAGCCTTCTATCACACGGGGGCGGCAGGCTCAAACCGCCCCCGGGGCCGCCCAACGGGCCGGACAAGCGGGGGGCTTGCGCGCCTAGGCGGGGCAGGTTCAGGCTTGCCGGCAAAGAACAGCAACACGGGGGAGACCACCATGGACGGGTTTGCTTACGCCAATCTCTACACCATGGACCTGCCACCCCCGGCCCCGCGCTGGGGTGGCTTCCCGCCCTATTATTTCGTCGGCGGCAACAACGACCCGACCCTGATCCCCTGCGAATTATTGGCCGAAGCCGCCGCCTCCGTGTTGCGCCGGGAAGGTGCGAGTCTCGCGATTTACAATTTGGGCCAAGGACCGCAAGGCTACCCACCTCTGCGCGATTTCGTCGCCAGCAAGCTTGCGGCGCGGCGCTCCATGCACTGCACCCGCGACGACGTGGCGATCACCTCCGGCTCCGGCCAGGGCATCGACATGGTCTGCAAGCTGCTCACCGCGCGCGGCGATACCATCATCGTCGAGGGCTACTCCTACGGCGGCGCGATCAGCAAATTCCGCAAGATGGGCCTGAATATCGTCGGTGCACCGCTGGACGATGACGGCATCCGCATGGACGCGCTGGAAGACATCCTCAAGGACCTGAAGGCCAAAGGCGTCTCGGCAAAGTTCATCTACACCATCCCAACCATCCAGAACCCCACCGGCAGCATTATGCCGCTGGAACGCCGCCAGGCCCTGCTGAGATTGGCAAAAACCTATGGCGTGCCGATCTTCGAGGACGAATGCTACGCCGACCTGATCTGGGCCTGGGATGCTCCCCCGGCTTTGTATGCCCTGGACCCGACCCAGGTGATCCATATCGGATCCTTCTCCAAATCCCTCGCCCCTGCCCTGCGCGTCGGCTACCTCGTCGCTGAGTGGTCGGCACTGTCGCTCCTGATCGCCCTGAAGGGCGACAGCGGCACCGGCGCGGTCGACCAGATGGTCGTCGCCGAGTATTTCTCCCGCTTCTACGACGATCACATCAAGCGGCTCAGCACCGCGCTGGAAGGCAAGCTGGATGTGATGGAGGAAGCGCTGCGGCGCGAGTTCGGCGTGTCGGTGGAAACCTTCCGCCCCAAGGGCGGCATTTTCCTGTGGCTGAAGCTGCCGGATGCAGTGGACGTGCGCAAACTGATCGCCCCCGCCGCCAAGGCCGGCCTCGTCTTCAACGCCGGCCCGGAATGGGCTTGCGATGCCGATGCGGCGAAATCCTACCTACGCCTGTGCTTCGCCATGCCGTCCACCGAGGTGATCGAGGACGGCGTGCGGACGCTGGCGCGGGTCTGCTTCGAGGAGACCGGCATTCCCGTGCGCAGCGCCAACTTGGAGAACGCCACCCGATAGCAACGCCCGATTGCGGAGTTTACCGGCGCCCAGATGGGCGGGTGCCGGCAGACCGCTACATCGGCGGAGCAACCCCATCCTTTCCGACAACAACACGCGCCGCGCTCAGGCTGCCATCGGCGTTCTTCGTCGCTGTCAGGAATACCGGCGCTCCGGGTTTCAGGTCGGCCCGTTCCGCCGGCACAAAGGTCACCACGGGCGCACCGGCCGGAACATGCAGCTTCTTGGAACCATCCTTGTAGGTGAGCTCTACATCCCTCCCGGCGGAGCCTTGGGCGGCTGTGGCGACGGTGGCGTTGGTCATCAGGCTGCCCGGCTTCAGATCCCAGTCACGATGCCCCTCCCCCGCGCCGCGGGCCGCCTCCGGGAAAACCAGCACCTCGATCGCCTGAAGCTGCCCGTCTGGCCCGACTTCCGAGGCCGCGCCGATATAGCTTCCTGGCTGGATCGCGGCGAGGTCGAGCGCCTTTACCGCAGAAACCGTCAACGGCTCGGTCAAGGTGATCGGCAGTTTCGGACCTTCCCGCGTGGTCACAATCATCACCTGGCCATCCATGGCGGCGATCGTGCCACGAATACGCGTCGTCTGCGCGGTCTGCGCCACCGCGGCAGCAGCAAAGCCGCCGATGGCAAACGCAAGCACGGAAAATCGAATGGCACGGAACATGAATTTGTTACCTCTGTTTGGTTACGACGCAACGCCGGACAGGCATCCACCTCGGCAATCGGGGCTGCACCGGCCTATCCCCACCACATGCGCCGAAGGGTCGCGCGACCACGCCCGTGATGGTGGATTGCCATCGTTGCATGGCCGCTCGCCAAAAACACGAGCGCGATGGCGGCGCCACGGTGCAACGGCCGGATCATTGCGAACCACTCACGGTCCGGCCCCACCAGGTGCGGCACCTTGAGCAGGCCGAGAAACAGGGTGGGTACTCCAATCGGTGCCGTGGCGGCGGTCAGGTAGCCGAGCACGGGAACCGCCAACAGAAGGGCATAAAGCACGGCATGCACCGAGCTTGCCGCACCCAACTGCCATCTCGGCAGGTCTTCATCCTGCTCGGGCCGACGCCAAACCATGCGCAGAAATAGTCTGAGGCAGACCAGAGCAAGGACAATCAGCCCGATCGTCTTGTGCGCCTGATACAGCCTGAATTTGAGCAGCAATTGCGTGAACGGCAATCCAACCATGATCCAGGCGATCGCAAACCCGATCAGGACCAGCGCGGCGGTCCAGCCGTGCAGCCATCGCTGAGATGCCGGCCAAAACGGCGGCCGGATCGGCCGGCGTTCAGTTGGCACGATCCGCCGGATTGAGCAGAATATGTGCGGTGATCTTAAGCTTGACGGTATCGGAAACCAAACCCTGATCGGCAACCATGCCGAAATCGGAACGCTTCAGCGCACCAGAGACGACGAAATCCGCGATCTCCATCTTGTTGGCCGAATCCATGTGCCGGTCCACCATCCGCGCATCCAGCACAAAAGGCTTCTGGATCTGGCGGATCTCTATCAGGCCGCTGATAATGTAATGATCCGGTGAAAGCGCTTCCACCTTCGAACTCTTGAAGTGGACGCCGGGGAATTTCTGAACGTCGAAGTAATCCGGCGAACGCAGCATGGTCACGCCTTCCGGCCAGAACATATCCACCGAACCCGCCTCGACATCCACGGCGATCCGGGTACGTTCCGGGTGAGCCTCATCGATCATGAGATCGCTGCGAAAGCGTTTGAACTGGCCTTCGGCCGTGAAGATACCGGCGCTATCCACTGCGAACTCGATGCTGCCGTAGCGCTGGTCGAGCGCATACGAATTGTCGGCACTGGCACGACCGGGCAGGCATGCCGCACCGACCGAAACCAGCAACAACAATCGCCAAGCCCCCCTGATCGGACGGAGCGGCGAATTCGGCCGGTGGATAAATTCAAGGATCGACATATCGTAGATGCTCCAGGCAGCATGGATATGGTCCAGGCGCGGCACTTTGTAAGTGTGCACCAATTCTTAACGCTTTTCACTGGGGCATCCGAACCGCATTGCCCGGCACGGCGAAATCGGCCCAATGTCCCCATACAGACGGCTTTAAGGGAGGAATAAGGTCATGGACAACCAGCCATACGGTGGCCCTGCCGGGGTAATCCGCAATTTGTCCATCACCGACCGGGAGGAACCCTGCCTTGGCGGCGAAGCCTTCGGCGAGGCCGGACCGTATGTGCGCGTTGCAGGCCGGCTTTCAGCCACGCTCGATCCGCTGCATCCATTGAATGCGGATATCGTCCTGCTCGACCGTGCGCCGCGCAATGCAGACGGCCAGGTGGAATACGAGACCGATTTTTGCCTGTTGCATCCGGCCGATCCCGCAAGCGGAAATGGGTTCCTGCTCTACGATGTCGTCAATCGGGGAACACTGCGGTCCCTGGCGTATTTCAACACCGCGCCACCCGGCCAGCGTCCATCCTCGCGAACCGACGCGGGCAACGGGTACCTTATGCGCCAAGGCTATTGCCTGGCATGGTCGGGCTGGCAGGGCGACGTAACGCCGGGCGACGGACGGCTGACCGCACACTTCCCAACCGCCACCGACAATGGCACCCCGATCACCGCCACCTCCCGGGAGGAGTTCATTTGCGACGCCCCCGGATCCTCACCGGAGGAGCGCACGCGGGAGATCGGGCCGGACCGCTTTGTCGCGGCCCTCAGCTACCCCGCCGCCAGCCTCGATCCCGGCGCCGCCAGCCTCACGGTGCGGGAAAACGAACGCGATACGCGTGCCGCGCCGTCCGGCCTCTCCTGGCGATATTTGGATGCCAGCCATATCGAAATCACCCGGCCGACCGAGCCCGGCTTCGACCGCGGGGCAATCTATGAGTTCATCTATACCGCGCGCGACCCGGTGGTGCTGGGGATGGGCTTCGCCGCCATCCGCGATTTCGTCGCGCTGCTGCGCGGCGACGCGCCCGCCAACCCGCTGGCCGGACGGATCCGGCACGTGATCGGCTTCGGCCTGTCGCAATCCGGCCGGGTCCTGCGTGATTTCGTGTACCAGGGCTTCAACCTGTCCCCGGCCGGGGGGAAGATATTTGACGCCATCCTGCCGACCGTGGCGGGATCACGGAAAACGGCGGTCAACGCGGCCTTCGCGCAACCCGGGCGTTATCCGCGCCAGCATGAGGATCATTCCTTCCCCGGCGACCAGTTCCCCTTTACCTATGCTACCCTGCACGATCCGATCAGCGGCAAGACCGACGGTATCCTGGCCAAGGCCACCGAACAGGGTGTGCGACCAAAAGTGATGCATGTCGATACCGACAGCGAGCTCTGGGCAGCCAGGGCTTCCCTGATTGTCACCGACACTGCCGGCAACGACATCTGCCAGCCGGACGATGTGCGCGTATATCTGGCCGCCACCCACCAGCACGGCGCCTATACCCCCCCTCCCCCCGGCGCGACGCGCAACGGTGCCAATCCGCTGTGCTACCAGGCGATCCTGCGCCCGCTGCTATCGGCCCTGCGGACCTGGGTAGAGGACGGCACCGAGCCGCCGGCCAGCTGCTTTCCCAGCCGCGCCGATGGCACACTGGTGACGCTGGAACGGGCCCGCGCCGCATTTCCGGCCATTCCAGGCTTGACCCTCCCGGATCGTCTGAACGGGTTGCGCCTGCTCGATCACGCCCACCAGCCGCCACTGGAGGGCGCAACCTATCCGGTGTTCGTCGCATTGTCCGATGCCGACGGCAACGCGATGGGCGGCATCCGCCACCTGCTGACGAAGGCTCCGGTCGGGACCCATACCGGCTGGAACCTGCGCGCGCCCGGCTTCGCGGCCGGCGAGCTGTACAGCATTATGGGAAGCTACGTGCCGTTCGCAACGATGCCGATGGACCGAGGCACCGACCCACGGCTCTCGCTCATCGAACGCTACGGCAGCCGAGATGGTTGGCTGGACAGGCTACGGGAAATCGCCGCGGAGATGATCGCGGCGCGGTTGCTGTTGGCGGAGGACGCGGAGCGGATCCTCGCGGCCGCGCACAGATCCTGGGATGCGTTCTCCGCCGCTTGAGTCTCGGCCGTAATGACCCGCTACGGGAACCGGAAGCCGGACAGCATCGTCTTCATCACCTGCTCATTGTAGATGCGTTGGCCAGGCGCGTCGCTCGCGCCGGCGGCGACCATGAGGGGCAGCAGATGTTCTTCCCGCGGATGTGACAGCCGGGCGGCCGGCGCGTCCGCCCATGCCTTCAAACGCTGGTCACGGATTTCCGGTCCGGCTTCGGCGGTTTCCAGAAGCCACTGGTCGAACGCCTCGGACGGAACGGTGAAGCGCGCATCCCGGTAGCCGCGCATATTGTGAAAGCTCATGCCGGCGCCGACGATCAGCACTCCCTCGTCACGCAAGGGCGCGAGCGCCCGGCCCACGGCGATATGCAGCGCGGGATCGAGCCCCTTGTCCATCGACATCTCGACAACCGGCACGTCGGCGTCCGGAAACGCCATTTTCAGTGGGATAAAGACACCATGATCGAGGCCCCGCACCGGATCGAGCCCCGACGGGATACGCGCTTCTTGCAGCAGCGAAGCAGCCCGGACGGCAAGTTCGGGCGCGCCCGGCGCATCATAACGAAGCTGGTAGGTTTGCGGCGGAAAGCCATAATAGTCGAACACCAGATCCGGCTTGGCGCTTGCCGTGAAAGCGATGCCCGCAGTCTCCCAATGGCCGGAAACAATGAGAATCGCCCGGGGTGTCTCCGGCAGTCCACCAGGGATGGAGCGCAGGAACGCCGCCATGCCAGCCCAGACGGCGTCCGGGTCCTCCATGAAGAAGCACGGACCACCGCCATGCGGAATATAAAGGCTTGGCTGGCGTTGCACGCTCATGTGGGCGATCTCCAGATCATGTCTGCTATCGATGGTCCCACCCGGCGAGACCGACGATCGCAATTTCCACCCGCCGGCGGATCATCGTCGCGGGATTGTAGCACCGAATGGATGTCACGATCCTGCACCGCGTGCCGAACTCCTAACAGGCTTTCCTTCAGCGCAACCATTGCCCTGCGGCGCACAGACGAAGGCCGGCGACCTTTCGATGCCGAGGAATCCGATCTCCTTCCGGAAGTGATCCGACATGGATTGCGATCCGTGGTCGTGGCGGACGGCAAGGCCGTGGGCGATGTCCTTGACGAACCTGCCTAAATGACGCCGCCACCCTGGCGGATCGACTCCAGCGCCTCGACAGGGGTGGCGCGCGCATGCGCGTGGATACCGACGCATTTTGATGATCCGACGGCGATATCTACCATCGGTAGCTGATCCCGATCTGGCCCTGATAGGCGCTTGATCTTTGTGCGGCGTAGGCGCCGAGGTTGGCCGCGACGCTGATGCCGTTGCGGTTCAGCATCTGCAGGGACAAGCCGATATCGGCCGCATCCGGCGAGGCGCTGGCGCTCTGCACCGTCCATAGACTGCCGGGCAGCACGGTCAGCCCCGCTGAAATCGAGCGAGACGTGGAGAATTCGTGCCGCCATGCGAGCCGTAGCACCGGGCGTAT
This sequence comes from uncultured Acetobacteraceae bacterium, assembly GCA_903847525.1. GTDB lineage: Bacteria > Pseudomonadota > Alphaproteobacteria > Acetobacterales > Acetobacteraceae > PALSA-911. Next base: position 7,484 of record CAINEA010000658.1, read on the forward strand.
CATCCAATCATCGCCGGCGCTGTATGCCTGATCCAGTTGGAAGCCGAGAGATCCGGGCAACGAGCTGGTGGTGCGGCCTTGCACCGCGAGGCCGAGGTTGCCCGGCTGTCCGGAGGCTGTCGTGCTGGATTCGGTGAAGCCTGCATTCTCGAGCGATGTGCCCTGAACGGCGACGTAGGGCGTGACGTTGATGTTCGCGGTCTCGATCCGATAGCCAAGCTCCATACGCGCGGTAAAGGCGTTGCTCGACAAATTGCCGTCCGCGAATTCGGTTCCGCCCAGGCCCATAAGGGTGCGGGTGGATTTGGTGCCGAACCCGCCATAGCTCATCAATCCGAACGCATAGAAGTTCTCCGCCCGGGCCACGGCATACATCGCTGCCATGCCGCCGGTCTGTTGACCGGATGTATTGCGCTGCGAGACGTTGTAGGTCGCGGTGGTGCCGCCGGCGGAGAGGCCGATCAACAGGTCTTGATCCACCTGGTAGTCCATGCCGGCCACACCGCCGCCGCCCCTTGTGGTCACCGAGGCAGAACCGACACCGGCGACGCCATCGACGCTCGAACCGCCGCCCAGCGCCGAGGCCCATGCCCGCCAGTGGCGGTCGGCCGTGCCCGGAACGAAGGACGGATCGTCGGATGCGACCTGTTGTTTCCAGGGGGCGGGCATCTCGCCCATCACCCACTCCATCGCACGGTCGCGCGTCGCATTGGCGAACAGGTTCACCATGGCATAGGCGGCGGTCTGCGCGGCGGCGATGCCCTCGCCGGAGATCTGGTCGAGGGCCCCCTGTGCCTGCGGGACGGTGGACAGGGTGAAGGCGTCGATCACCGCGCCGCCCACCGGCGACAGGCCGCGGGCGAAGGCGTCGTGCAACCCGGACGCGACCGCATACTGGTTCTGGGTTGCGGCGACGGCGGTGTACGCCACGTCGTTGCGCCGCAGCGTGAGGAAGACGTCGTTGGGATCGTAACTGAGTGTCGGCGTCAGGAACGCCAGATCGGAGACGACCGGGCCAAAGGTGCCGACCACGCCGTCGGTTGCGGTGACGATCGTGTAGGCGGTTCGCATGGCATAGCTGCCGGGCAGCGCCCGCACCTCCACGGCGCCGCCCTGGAGATTGGCCTGGCCGTTCACCAGCAGATGGTCCGACAGGCCGCTGGCGGTGACGCCCACGCGGTAGGTCGAGCCGGCGGCCAGGGTCAGGTTGCCGTTGGAAACCAAATTGCCGACCGGGTTGGACAGGCTGACCGCGACGCCGGGCGCGAACGAGGCAAATGCGGCCAGTGCCGCCTGCATCGCTACAGGATCCGAGCCGGCCGATCTGGCCAGTGCCAGCGCCGCCACCGCGGCGATGTTGGCCGGCGCGATCACGCCGCCGGCCCCGATGGTGCCGCCGCCGAACAGGCCCGAGCCCGACAATGTTCCGCCCGAGCCGACCGACACAACGCCGCTGGCGCTGCCGTCGATGCGCAGCGTGCCGCCGGTGACCGTGTAGCGCGGCGATGCGGAGGTGCCGACGATGCCGAGCACGCCGGAGGTCACCGTCGTGGGACCAGTGTAGGTATTCTGGCCGACCAAATAGGTGCTGCCGCTGCCGGACTGGATCAGCGCCCGCGAACCGGCCAGATCCTGCGCGACGAGGTTGCCGTCCTGGTTCAGGATGAAGTCGGTGCGCGCCAAATCCCCGACCAGCAGGTAGGTGCCGCCGGGGCCGTCCACCGTGCGAATATTGGAGACGCTGTAGCCGAGCCCGCTGACCGTTGCCATCGACGCATCGATCGGCACCGCGCTTTGGGCGATCACCTGGGTGCCCATCGGACTCGCGTCGCCGTTGGAGGCCTGGATGACAACCGTGCCGGTCGAACTCTCCGGCGGATCGGTATAGACACCGGTAACGGTCAGGGCGGCGCCACCGGAAAGCACCACCGTGCCGAGGTTCTGGAAATTGCCATAAATAGTCTGGTTGGTCTGCAGCGTCAGCTGGCCATAATTCACCGCCTTGCCAATGCCGGTCGGCGAGGAGGCGGGCAGGAAGATGTTGTCCTCGAGCAGGGTATTCTGCGCGAGGGTGAGGTTGCCGATCGCGGTGTTGATGTTCCCGCCGGTCAGCGTGCCGATCGCGTTGGTCGTGGCACCGGTGATGGTGATGTAGGCCTGATACGGCGCGCTGGTTACCGGTATGATCGTGATGTTGCCCGATATGGTTCCCGAATTCAGGATGTTGGTCAGCTGGTAGACGCTGTTGATCGCGTTCAGGCCGCCGCTCAACACGCCGCTGTTGGACAGGGTGCCAATCGAGCCGGTGTTGTAGATGCCCGTGTTGCTGCCGGTGATGGTGCCACCCGTCATGTTCGCAAGCGACGAAATCGAGCCGGACGCGCTGATGTTGCTGACGCCATACGACGTGCCGGAAATCACGCCGGTATTGGTCAATCTCGAGAGCTGGTTGGTATTCGAAACACCCGTCACGCCACCGGTGATGCGGCCGGCGGCGTTGTAGAGCGAGCTGATCGTGCCGGTATTCGTCACGGCGCCCATCACTCGGGAATTGTACAGTCCGGTGCCGGCGCCGATGATCATGCCGCCGTTGACGACGGAACCCATGGTGCCGGAGTTGTAGACCCCGAAAGTTCCGTTGCCGCCAGTGATCGTGGCGCCAGAGTAGTTGTTTAGCGGCCCGAGCGTGCCGCTGTTATAGAGGCCATAATTCTGCGACGAAATCGTACCATAGTTGTTGATGGAGCCAATAGACCCGGAGCTGTAGATACCATACGGCCCCTGACCACCGCTGATCGTGCCGGTGACGCTGTTGAAGATGCCACCAATCGTCGTGCTATTGACTATACCGCCCTGGCCGCCGAGGATCTTTCCGCTGTTCGTAACGGTTCCAAATGTAGATAGAACACCGTTGTAAATGCCATATTTTCCACCATTGATCGTTCCGGAGTTCGCGATCGACGAAATGGTCGCGGTGTAGATCGATATGCCGGTCGGTGTGCAACCGAACGGGGTACAGTGATAGTTCGTATTCTGCTGGCCATTGCTGGCAATGCCGTATTGCGGACCGGTGATCGTTCCGGAATTGGTCAGGGTGCCGATGGTGCCGGCACCCGATGTATTGCCGTAGTTCCAGATGGCCGCCGTCACGCCCCAGATGCCGGTATTCTTGTAGTAGCCGGTGTTCTGAATCAGGCCGGTATTCGTGAGGATGTTGATCTTGTTGGTGTTGATGATGCCCGAAGCGGCTCCGGTGATGGTGCCAAAATTGTTGAGCGTGCCGATGCCGGTTCCATAATAGACATTCCACAGGCCCCACTGGTTGGCGCCCTGGATCGTACCGGAATTGGACAGCAATCCGATGTTCTGGGAGGTCTGGATGCCCGTTGAATTGCCCAGGATCTTGCCGTTGTTGATGAAGGTTCCGACGCCGGCGAAGTCGTCGAAAAATCCGATCGGCGCCGAGAGCGTGCCGGAATTGGTTAGGGTGCCGATGCCGGCGTACATACCGACAGCGGCGCCGCTCGCGCCGCCGCCGTTGATCGTGCCGTTGTTGGTGAAGGTGTTGACCGTGGCGTTCACGATCACGCCGTTGATGCTGCCGTTGATGACCCCGGAATTAATGTAAGTCGAGTTGGATGGCGTGCTGTTGATGACCACCGCAGTGTTGCCGGCGCGCACGGGAGCGCGCGCACCATAGATCGCCAGTGCCGCAAGGGCGGCCCCGCCCATCAGGGCTGTGCGGGACATCGGCCGGCCGGCGCAGATCGTCTCCACGGTAACGAGTTGGGCGATCGGCCGTGTTCCCGATTTCGTCATGACGCGCCGTCCTTCATGGCTATGGCCTACCAGCTGTACTGCAGGCCGAATACGCCGCCGATCGAGCGGTAGGTAGGCGAAAGCGTGCTGTCCACGGATGCGAACAGACTGGTTTGCGAGCTCAGATGGACCTGCATGCCGGCGCGGATCAGCGCCGCGTCTGAGACATTCCACTTCCCGGGGGTCGAGAAGCTTTGTGACGGCAACTCAGCGAAGCTGCGGGTTATGCGCCGGTCAGGCATGAAATCGTGCATCCATGCCAGGCGCAGGAACGGTTCGAGGCTTTCGCGGGCAACATCCGACAGCTGCCATTTTCCATCGAGCTGGAAGCCGAGATTCATCGGCAAGGAGGTGATGCTGGCGGCCTTGTAGCTAAGCCCTGCGCCGCTGCCGCCGAAGGTTTCGCTCGCGCCGCCTTGCCAGACCTGCGTGGGCTGGATCGCCAGATAGGGCGTGATGTGCACCGGGGTTTCGGGCACCTCGAAGCGCCAGCCACCCTCGACACGGGCCGCGGCGACGGTGCTGTTGAACCGGGCCGAGCTTTGAAGGTTGAGGCCGATTGCATAGAGATTGCGATCGAAACCGCTGCCATTGCCGCCGACATAGGCGATTCCGGACACATAGCCGTCACCGATCCGGCCCACCGAATAGCCGCTGAGGCCGAAATTAGTCGCGTTGATCGTCGATCCCGGCGCCGAGTTGTTGAAGATCGATTGCGACAGGTTCAGCGCCGCACCGATCAGGACGGGATATTCCGGCATCTCACCATCCACACCCATGGCGCCGCCGAAGGTCGTACCCGACAGGCTCTGGTCGCTGGCGGCCATACCGACCATGGACATCCAAATCCGCACCGGCTTGTCCTCACCGCCGCCGGCCTGCTGGATATCGGTGCGGCCGCTGACCTGGCGGGCGTTGAGTCCGCCGATCCGCCAGGCATCCATCCGGTCGGTGTAGATGTTCATGGCGAGCTGCGTCGCCTGCAGGGTGACCTGCGGAACCGCGCTGACGCCTTCGCCGCCCACCGTCTCATAGGCGCGGTTCAAGGTGGCCACGTCCGGCACCGAGACCAGATAGCGCACGATCTGCTGCATCAAAGCGGATGTCGGGTTCATCTCGATGGCAGAAATCTGCTGGCCGACCTGCCAGGCGGCGCCCGACAGGCCGGACGGCGTGTATTGCGTTGTCGTGGTCAGCGACAACGCGTTGTCGGCTGTCAGGGTGCCATAGTGGATGATCGCGGAGCCGCCCGACACATACGCATCGCCGAGGCTGACGCCACCGGTGGCGGACAGGAACGGGGTCGTGATCGTGCCCGGCATGAATTGCGCGGTATTCAGCAGAACCGGGGTGATCGCACCGCTGAGGCGTGCCGTGCCGCTGACCAGGAACTGGTCGATCTGAGCCGTATTGGTATCGACGCGAACCAGCAATACGCCGTCACGGGTCTGCACGAGCGAACCGGTGATCGCGGTGTGACCGAACGAAGATGCGCCGGACGCCAGGATTCCCGCGTTGATCAGCTGATTGGCGTTGCCGCCGAGATCGATGGTGGGACCGGCGAGCAAGGTGCCGCCAGCCAGGTTGTTCAGGACGTTCCCATCCGCGGGAGCCAGGTGGATCGAGCCCAAAAGGGTGCCGCTGTTGTTGATCGTGGTTACGCCGGAAAGCGCCTGCACCGCATTGCCGGTGCCGCCGTCCAGGGTGAAGACGGAACCCTGGTTGTCCAGCAGGTTGATCGGGCCGTCGAACAAGACGCCGATGCCGCCGGGGCCGCCGGATACGCTGACGCCGGGTGCGATGAACACGGTCGGGTCCGTGGTGGAGTAGGAGTACGTGCCAACCGCACCTGGTCCGTTCGCCGTGATGTTGGCGTAGGCGTAAATGGCGACCGATCCGCCGGTGCCGGTGCCACCGGCACTTTCCAGCAGATAGGCGTTGCCGTTCTGCACGAGGCCGCCACCGCCGCCGACCGATTCCGCGATGACGCCATAGGCACCGGCGCCACTGGTCGTGATGGCCGCATCAACATAGACCATGACGCTGCCGCCGTTGCCGTTGCCAGGGCTCAGCGTGGGCTTCACCGCGGTTCCGGGGGACAGCACGGTACCGCCGCCACCGCCGACGCTCTGC
>CAINEA010000659.1 GCA_903847525.1 uncultured Acetobacteraceae bacterium
TCAAACGCGTGGCCCTCCGCTGCGAGAAAACCGACATCAGCTATTCAGCAATCATCAGTTTTGCGTGCGGGCTAATGCTGGTTAAATCCGTCCACACGGCCTAAGCAAAAATGCATTGACGTGCCGGCGCACGATCGACCGACTTTCCAGGGCAACGCGGGGTGGACGAATTTCCCGACCTAGAATCGCCGATGGTTGATCGAACATCGCCCAGCCCAAAGGATCGTCCGGACAATAGGTAAAGGCGACGGCCAAAGGCCCCTGCCGTCGACCTGCACGCCCAACACGCTGACGATAATTGGCGGGAGACGGCGGGACGTTGGTCATGACGACAGTTGTTATGCCGCCGATATCTACCCCCATTTCCATCGTGGTTGAGCAAGCCAGAACGTTGATCCGTCCGTCTTTGAAGTCCCGCTCATAATCTCGCAGCCGACCGCTTGGTTGCTGTGCTGAATGCTCGGCGATCCGCACGAACGGTGACAGCAGCACCAGACGATCATGCAGGTCAGTCCACACGCCTTCGCGCCGAAGATCTTCGATCGCTTCGCCGCGGAGCCAGCTTTCCGTCTCGGTCCGACGGCCCTCACCATTTGCGTCCCGTAGCCACGCATATGGAAGTGATGGGATTCGTAGCGTACGACATTTAAGTGGGCGCGAATCGAGGACCATTGGAATATAGGGCGTGATATCGCGAAAGCATCGATCCAAAAGACGCAACGTCACCGGACAGCTATAGGCTTGCTCCAATCGGATTAGCTTTGCTCGGGTGAGATCAAGGCGCAAATTTGGCCAAAGGGCAGGCAGACCAACCCCCGAACGGAGAGTGGCGAACGCACGGTCTAGCGCGTCATTCGCAAGGTTGCGTGTCTGCAGATCATCAAGATCGAGCCGCAAACCGTGAACAAGAAGCCGTACGATGCGCGAGCGTTGAAACCCGGGGCCTCTAATCATCGGCCAGCGTAACTCGGTTCTTTTCAATGGACTGTCGAATTGGGCGGGCACAAAGACGCGTGGATACGCGCGTTGACCAACCCAATTCCGAAGACTTTCCCTGATGTCTGTTGCCCGACTTGCACGCAGCAAATGTGTAACCGTAATGGAGAGAAAATATCGCCAATCATCTACAGTTGCACCGTGTTCGGTAAATAGCTCTGGGACGTTTTCTACATTTTCGACTGCATCAAAGCGAAGCGCCACCAGCCCCATCGTTTCCAGGTTGTTGCTACGGGTCGGGCGTCGTAAGAATTCGGCGTGAAGCTGTAGATCAGCGAGCGCCTCGTCCCTCTGAAATGCCGGATCGCGATCGGCCCAGATCTGGCTTAGACCGGGTTGCTCAGCATTTCGAACGGCCAATTGGCGCCGCGCTTCCGTCCATTCTAGGCCGCCGGCCCGAAGCTTTGCGAGCGAAGTCTGAGTTTGAGTTATAACCGCCGACATACCGGGGGCGGCAGCGAGATTTTCAAACGTTCTTAGTTGCGAAGTGAGTTTAGCGATCTCTTGAGCCGCGCCCGGATCACCTACCGTCACAGCATGGAGCATCACAGAGCGCGCGTAGCTGCGCTCCGACTCGCGTTGCCACGTCGCGGCCAGACGAGCCGTGCCTTGGCGACTGTCTGAGAAGGTGAGCATTTGCCGCCCACCATGGGGGCTGCGCAGGGCATTCGCGCCCTCCGGCGCCGCATCAAGCAGCACATTGGCAGCAATTCCCAACATGAAGGGGCCGCCCAATCGTAATGGACGAAACAGGTGACGCAATTTGCTGTTTCCAGCACCGCAACAGGGGCATCCATTTTCCGGCTCATGGCGACCAAGCCGGACACAGCCCTCTCGTTCGACATCGGGCGTCAGACCAGTGGCAGGATCGATGCTGAGCAGGGCACCGCCAGACAGCAAAGGATTGGCCAACAAAACACGACGATCATCGTTCGGGTCCGGGTCTTCTTCTGTCTCGCCTTCTTCGGTATCGGCTTCAGCTGCAAATTCATCCGTGTCCCGTGTGTCGCGCCAGCGACCAATACGCGTCGCTGCGTCATCCCCTCCGGCCTCCAAGAACGGGGTTCCACAATCATCGCAAAGGACCACTTGCAGCGTTAGACCACCACAATCCGAGCAACGTAACGCGTCTCGCACCAGGATATTGCCAAACGGCCAGTCTGGGTCATCAAGTCGGGTCATGGCCCGACCGGAGCACGTCGGGGAAACGCAAGCCCAGACACCCGCCTGGGCACGATGAAATAAATGTAAACGCAGTGGTAAAAAGCCCGTTTGCTTCGGTGACGCCGACAATGCCGCATAGCGGAGTAAATCAAGTGGACTCCAATCGCCGCTTAGCTTGCCTAGCTGCGAAAGTGTTGCAGGTGCATTCGAGAGGGCGTCGCGCACTCGGCACGCGGCTGGATCATCAGCTAACCCATCGTGATCACCTGGAACTAGTGCTGGCTTATGCTGTTCTCCGACCACGACATAAACATCATCAACGGCACGTCCGGACAGGCGCGCCAAGAATTCCCGCAGGCCCTGCCGCGCAACTTCACCTTCACCATCGTTCTTGCCTAGTGTAGCGGATGTCGCAACGAAGCGGACTTGGTCCGGCGTCACACCGAAGGCGTGTAATGTACGACGGAGCAACAATGCCATCTCCGCCGCTTGTGATCCGACGTAGGTGTGCGCTTCGTCCAATACGATCCAGCGCAATCTGCCTCGTGATTGCGTCAGTATTGGGCCGTCCGATGCGCGGACTAGCATGTATTCGAGCATCGTCGCGTTGGTCACGAGAATCGGTGGAGGCGCTGCACGCAGAGTCCGTCGGTCTCGAACCTCCCAGGGTGTTTTTGCCGCTTCGTCCTGACGTATTTGCTCCGGAGTATTTCCATTGTAGAGACAGAATCGCACGTCGCTGCCAGATGGCTCCGTCCAATCCGAAAGACGATCACGTTGGCTCGCGATCAAAGCATTGAGCGGGTATACGAAAAGCGCCTGCACACCGACAAGGCGGCCAAGTCGTTCGCGCTGGCGGTACAAATCATTGAGGATCGGGATCAGGAAGCATTCGGTCTTACCCGATCCCGTTCCGCTTGTGACCACCAGGGGGCGCGGCGGTTCGTCGCGCAATCTTTCCCAGGCTTCAAGTTGATGGCGATAAGGGCGGCGTTTCCTGGGAAAGGTGTTGCGTTCCGGACGCTCCGCAGCCGCGATCGGCTGATCCTTAGCCAAACCTGCGACCAACGCTGGATGCAATAGCCCCGTGTCGGCAAGTTGTTGCATAGACTGGTCTGCTGCGGACCAACCGAACATTGCTTCAAAGAGGGGCTCGGCAAGGAACGAACCCGGCGATCCAGCGGGCCGCCTAACGCGGTCTCGCAGAGCTTCGCGCAATGGTGCGTGAACGATTCGGTTCCGCGCAATGGCGGCATCCGCCGCGCGTGTCGATAAATTGTCTATAAGCGCGGCGATATCGGGTGTATTCATGTTGATGAGCCTTCAGGGCAGGGTTCCGAGGGTTGCGACAGTCAATTGAAACGCAGCACGGAACCGATAATCGAATTCGTCAGGATCCTGTTCTCGAAGGTGACGCAGTACGGCAACGTCCCTTTCATTAGGTACGGATTTGGTGGCAATCATGCTAGCCGCATAAGTGGGCGCATCAACCCGCACGTCTTCCGGAAAATTTTGCCAATCATGGGTCTCAGCGACTGACCGTCTCCATTCGTCGTCAGTCACACGACGAACACCAACCCTTGCTCGAAGCATTCCGATAAACGCTGGATGTAGAAGCTGCGACAGCGGTGCCTCGTCTTTACCAGGGTGCTGTATTCCGTTGGCTTCCCGCGCAACCCAACACGCTGCCGCAATCTGTGGGCAGCGATCGCCTAACTGGGTCAGCTTAGCATTAGCCACGTCCCTTGCGTCCTCATCCGTTAGACCCAGTTCTCGTAACGTATGTAAGAAGTCTCTAACTATATGCTGCAAAACATCGATGTCAGACAGGCACCAAAGAAATGGAAGTTCATCTTCTAGTTCTATTACATCCTGGAGTGTCGTGTCATCGGCCGCCCACAGTAACCGGACTGGGATGGCTGGATGCCGCGCGGCTGCCTTTAGCGCATCCAGGGAAAGCGCGGGGATCAAATGGCGCCGAGTCAACCGAATCGTATCCAGAAGGTGCTGCAACTCTTTGGCAACCTCCGCTCCGCTACGATGTGCTATCGTTTGCATTGTTTGGGCGAATGCAAGTTGTCGAGTTTCGAAATCTCGGATTGTCGCTAGACCTGACAACTCGCTCTGTTGGGTGGTGGCAAGCCCACTGTTCCACAGTATTGGCCTAAAACGCCCCCTTGCGCGGCCGCCGCCCACAACTAACCATGTATCAGGGCACTCTTTTCCAGGCAGCGTCCAGGCGGTCTGCGCGCTTCTAAGCAAAGGTATGGCCTGTGCTCCTGGTCGTGTGACTGAAACCGCAAATAATTCGATGCCGTCCCCAATGCATTGTTCTTCGTCATTTTCTACGGTGCAGGTGCCCTGGTCGGCGTCGCGCTGAAGTTCCCATCCATACAGCTCTATTTCGACATGGCGGCTGCCGATCCCATTACGCTCAACGTGCATTCTGGTGTTGGCGTCTTGCGTGCCAACCGTGGCAAACTGACGCAGCAGGCGCCGCCTCAGCAAGTGCAGCGGCACATCATCAACAAAATCGATCCGATCGATTACGGTTGGACGCCCGGGGCTTAAGCCTCCCCTCATTTTCCACCTGATCCGTTGCAGAACAAAAGAAGCTCAAAGTTGGCGCTTAGTTTACGAATAGAATCAGAATCGGCGGCATCGGGTTCGCATTCTTCCTTTTGTCGTAAA
>CAINEA010000660.1 GCA_903847525.1 uncultured Acetobacteraceae bacterium
AAACAAATTCGCGGATGCTGTTACGATTGCCGATGCGTGTGAAGGCCCGCTCGCCCTTGTACTTCAGATCCTGCGAGGCCGCGCCAATCGAAGAATACGGATAAATAACGTTGTCTTCCCCGATCGTCGTGGGCCCCTCCACGTACAGATGCGCCATCAACCGCGTGCGCGCGCCGATCTCTACTTCAGCGCCCACCACGCAGAACGGACCGATCTCGGCATCCGGATGAATGATCGCAGCGGGATCGATAATAGCTGTGGGATGAATCGCCACTCGGTGCGAACCGGCCTTACGCCGGGGTCTCCATCTTGTCTTCCAGCTTGCACATGACTTCGGCCTCGGCCACCAGCACACCATCTACGGTGACCTGCCCGGCCATCTTGGCCACTGTGCCCTTGCGCCGTGTGACTCGCATCTCAATGCGCAACTGATCCCCCGGCACCACGGGTTTGCGGAACCGCGCCGCATCCACCGAAACCAGGAAGACCAGTTTCTTATCGCGATCCGGAATGCTGCTCAGCACCTGCACCCCAGCCGTCTGCGCCATGGCTTCCACAATCAGAACCCCCGGCATCACCGGAAACTCCGGAAAGTGACCCTGGAAAAACGGCTCAGTGCACGTCACATTTTTGATGCCGACGATGTGTTGATCGTCCATCTCAATAATGCGATCCACCAGCAGAAAAGGATAACGATGCGGCAGAATCTGCCGGATCTGATTTACGTCCAGGATTGTCATTTGAAAAGGTCAGTATATCGAGAAGCCCGCGATGGCAGGAGCCGCCCTCCCGTCCGCCCCGTCAGGCTAAGCTGTATCCAGCGGCACCAATGAGCTTCTTCATGGATAGAGCGAAAGATCAGGGTGACGAAATCCCCGCGCCCGCCACCGCCCCGGAGGGCGCGATTGTCAGCCCGGACACTCTCCGGCAGAACCGCCTGCCCTCCGGACAATCCCGAACAAAGAAGTGGCCGGTGCTCGACGCCAGCGGCCCGCCCTCCATCGACCTCAACCGCTGGAAACTCCGCATCTTTGGTCATGTGGGACAACCCGTCGAGTGGACCTGGCCCGAATTCCTCGCGCTCCCCCGCGTCCGCGTCTTCTCCGATTTCCATTGCGTCACCCGCTGGAGCCGCCTCGAACGGTGACTATTTGCGAGGCGATCCGTTGCATTTAGTCAATGAGCCAGATTATCTAGCTAAGCTACCAGCGGCACCTCACCTGCGAAAAACCCGGGTACTGGGCACTCCTGACCTGGGAACCCCAAGGGTGTCCTCGTGGCCCACCGGCTATCAAATCTTGCCATCCGGTGCTCCATTTTGACATTTTGACGGTTGCCAGTGACGGGGCGCTCTCTGACTGTCACTCCGCATCCTCAAATGTTGCGACGCACCCACTCGCAAAGTAACAATAGCCGCCAAAAGACGGCACCGCGAGGGTTCTGGCCACTTTGAAAGGCGCTCCAGAGTTTGGTGATGGACTTACGATTGACCGGAATTCCGGCAAGCACCTCGATCCCCTCCAGACAATCACTAATCCTGGATGACAAACACCCGCGCAACCACCTGTCGATGGGTGCGCCGAACCCGCGCTTTGGCAACGATGGATAGATCCCGCTGTTGGCAAGTAGTTTCCGGAGGGGTTGCTTGCCGCCCCCCCTGTCTAGATCAAGACAGCTGTCCCATCTTATTCGGCTCGCGACCTCGATGACTTCCTTGTCGAGAAAAGGGAGTCTCACTTCGAGCGAGTGAAACATACTTGCTCTGTCAGTTTTGAGCAGAATAAACGGCAGATAGGTCTGAATCTCATAACGTCTCATTTCGCTCGCGGCGCGGGCAATGTCAGAATACATCTCGCGGTCTGCAGCTTGACTTCCCAGCGGCGAAAAAGGCATTACTGGGAAGCACGACTCGAACTCTTCTGGACGAATGTCAGTTAACCAGCTTGAATATTTTTGTAGGGAACGATCGCCGTTTCCGTAGGCGACATTTTTCAGAAAGGGACACTGCCTTCCGACGTATCCCCAGAACAATTCATCCGCGCCCTCTCCCGAAAGTACTACTTTGACCTTCTTTGCCGCCATCCTCGATACCATCAGACTTGGAAATATGCCGGGGTCCGCTAAAGGCTCGGTACTGGCCTCAAAGACGTCATCAATGAGGGATTCGGCTTCGTGATCACTAAGGTTCTCTAAATGCAACTGTAATCCAATCGCATCTGCGTGCGTGCGCGCCTCGTCGGATTCATCGAATGCGGAATCCGGCCGACCAATTGTGAATGCAGGAATTACACGGTCTGGATCAACTTTTCGCCAAACACTCGCTATAAGAGTTGAGTCCACACCACCGGAAAGAAAACAGCCGACAGGTGCATCGCTGACGATATGTCGCCGTAGCGACCGGCCCAGGGCATCAGCTATTGCCTCATCAGCATCTGGTCCGCTGAGAACGGGACCTGATTCCGGTTGGAATTCAAAAACTCGCCCGCGCGTAACCTTTCCACCTGATCTATGCACGGCAGGAGGCCTTGTGCCGAAGCTGACCTGAAACCCAACCATTTGGGGACCCCGTTATCATTGGGTGAAACAAGACT
>CAINEA010000661.1 GCA_903847525.1 uncultured Acetobacteraceae bacterium
CCTCCACCCCGCAAGGGAACGCGCTCCCTTGACCCTTTTCAGTTTGGTTTGTTTGGAAGGGGGCGTGCCAAAGCCGATCAACGGCTACGTCTGTTCCTCCCCCCTCCGAACAAACCAGTCCGAGGGGTGAAGGGGACGACTGTCCCCTTCCGGGTGCAGGGCAGAGCGTCGCGCGAAGGCGCGCGCCGGGCCGTGCCGGGGTTTGGGGCGGAGCCCCAACCTGTCATGCGTGCCCGGCGGTGCCGGACAGGAGCATCGGATCGATCTTGAGCTTGGCCAGGGCCCGGCGCCATTTTGTGTCGTGGCCGCCGTCGAACAGCAGGTCTTCATCGGCCGGCACGGATAGCCAGGCGTTCTGCTGGATTTCGTTGTCGAGCTGGCCGGGTCCCCAGCCGGCATAGCCAAGCGCCAGCAGCCCCTCACGCGGGCCGCCGCCGTCGGCGATCACCTTCAGCACATCCAGGCTCGCGGTCAGCGCCAGTTTGCCGTCCACATCCATGCTGCCCTCGCCGGTCCAGTCCGTGGTGTGCAGCACGAAACCGCGGCCGTTATCCACCGGCCCGCCCTCGCACAGCCGGATGCGCCGCGCCGGCGGCACCGGTTCGATCTTCAGCTGGCGCAGCAATTGGTCGAAGTCCGGCTTGGCCAGCGGGCGGTTCACCACCAGCCCCATGGCGCCTTCCTTCGAGTGGGCGCACAGATAGATCACGCTGTGGGAAAAACGCGGATCGGACATCGCCGGCATGGCGATCAGCAACTGGCCGGTCAGATAGGCATCTGGTGAAGCAGGTTTCATTCGCCGAATTTGGTGAAACCCAGGTCCGTACGCAAGCGGGCGTGACTCATGGCGCAGGGAAGGTTACGACTCCCCCGTCTTCACAAGACCGTCGACAGACGATCCTTCCTACCCGTCACAACAAACGAGGCAGACAATGACCATTAAGGTTGGCGACTCCATTCCGTCCATGAAGCTGATGCAGGGGACCTCGGAAGGCCCCAAGGAAATCTCCACCGACGAGATCTTCAAAGGCAAGAAGGTTGTGCTGTTCGCAGTGCCCGGCGCCTTCACCCCCACCTGCAGCGCCAAGCATCTGCCGGGCTTCGTGCAGAACGCCGCGGCGTTCAAGGCCAAGGGCGTCGACAGCATTGTCTGCCTCGCGGTGAACGATGCGTTCGTGATGGGCGCCTGGGGCAAGGACCAGGGCACCGCCGACAACGTCATCATGCTCGCGGACGGCTCCGCCGCCTTCACCAAGGCGCTCGGCCTGGAACTGGACCTGCTGGCCCGCGGCATGGGCGTGCGCAGCCAGCGCTTCGCCCTGGTGGCGGTCGACGGCAAGGTGACGCACCTGGCCGTGGAACCCCCGGGCGGCTTCGACGTATCCAAGGCCGAATCGCTCCTGGCCGCGGTCTGATCGTCTGATCCGGCGGGGCGCCCGATAGGGGCGCCTCGCCGGGCACTACCCCTCGGCCGGCCGGCTGATCCTCGCCAGTGGGCGCACCAACAGCAGAGCCAGCCCCGCCACCCCGGCCATCGCCAGAAACACGTGTCCACCGGTCCGCGCGTACAGCCACCCGGACACCAGCATCATGATCCCCGTCGGCGCCCCCATGCCCAGCGCCGCATGCAGCGCCTGCGCGGTGCCGGCCCGCTCGGGTGGAATGGTGCGGCTGAGCATCTGCATCGCCGACAGATGCTGCAAGGCAAAGGTCGCGGCGTGCAGCGGTTGCACCAGCGCCAGAACCAGCAATCCCGGGGACAGCCCCGTCACCGTCCAGCGGATCACGGACGCAACGGCCGCGGCACAGGTCAACCCGGCCGGCCCCAGTTTCTCCACCAGGCCACGGCCGCGCGCGAACAGGAAAATCTCGGCCACGATCCCCTCGGCGATCAACAGGCCGATCACCGTGTCGGAAATCCCCTGGCTGCGCCAGAACAACGGTCCAAAGCCATAGAACGCCGCGTGCGCCCCCTGGATCAGCGCCGAGGATGCGATCGTCAGCCGAAACGCCGGCAGCCGGAACAGCGACAGACCCGCCAGCGGATTGCGCGAAACCGGCTGTGCCGCCGGCTCGGGCAGCAGGCGCGCGCTCAATGCCGAGATGGCATAACCAGCCGCCAGCAGCCACGGCACCAGCCACGAGCCCACCGCGCCGATCAGCGCCCCCCCGGCACTGGTCGCAACCATGAAGGCGGCGGAGCCCCATGCCCGCGACGGTCCGTACTGCATCCGGCCTTCCCGGGTCAGCCCCAAAGCCAGCGCGTCGATCAAAGGCGATAGCGCCGAGGACACCATCCCCTGCCCCGCCGCCACCAGCAGGATCGGCAGGAAGCCATGCAGCGGCACATACATCAGCGCTCCACAGGTGGCCGCCAGCGCGGTGCAGAACAGCACGATGCCGCGGGAACCGACCCGGTCCGCCAACGCGCCCCAGGCCGGGCCGCAGATCACCCGGAACAGCGATGCGACGCCGAGCACCGTACCGATGGACGCGGCGGACAGGCCACGGTCGGAGAACCAGAGCGGCAGATACGCGCCCTGGATGGCGA